>NZ_JBFADP010000024.1:0-111420 GCF_040641415.1 Streptomyces sp. NPDC020875
AAAGCTACGAGGCAGGCCTGCACCTCCGAGGATCGATCATGTGGCTGAAGCACATCACGTCAGCCACATGATCCGAACCCCAAACAGCTCCTAGGTCGTTTCTTTCGGATCAGGCTGGGTTAGTGAGCGGGGTCTGGTGCCGTGGATCGCAAGGCGGAGGAATGAGCCACTGCGGAGCATTGGCGATTGACGACAACGCGGCGAGGCGCGGTGCCAGGGCACGCGAGCCCCAGCAAGATCCGAAAGACACGGCCTAGGGCCGGGACTTCTCCGCGAAGACCCAGCGATTGCCCGCCAGGGCGTCGTTCGGTTCCGGCAGCGGGCCCCGGCCGTGCCGGTGGGTGAACTCGAAGGGCGTGTGGACCGCCGTGGACCAGCCCGCACCCGCCAGCTCACGCACCGAGTCGGGCCGCGGGTCGAGGGCGAAGAGGTCGAGCAGATCGATCCCGATCCGCTCCCGGGTCGCGGTGTAGATCGGGCTGTCCCGGTACGCCAGCAGGTCCTTCTCCAGTTTGACCTCGTAGGCCAGGGCGCTGCCCGGCGCGCTCAGCCCGTTCAGCAGGCCGATGAGCCGGGTCTCGGCGGCGGCGGGGAGATAGAACAGCAGCCCCTCGGCCAGCCAGGCGGTCGGCGCGGCCGGGTCGAATCCGGCCCGGGTCAGCGCCGTGACCCAGTCGTCGCGCAGATCGGCCGGTACGGGTACGCGCTCCGCCTCGGGGACGGCCCGCAGACCGTCGAGTACCCGCTGTTTAAAGGCGAGGACGCCCTCCCGGTCGACCTCGAAGACCGTGCACCCCTCAGGCCAGCCGAGCCGGAACGCGCGGGTGTCGAGTCCCGCGCCCAGCAGCACCACCTGACGGGCGCCCGCGCCCGTGGCCCGCAGCAGATAGTCGTCGAGGACCCGGGTCCGCAGCCCGAAGTAGCGGGCGAACCGTCCCCACAGCGGATCGGCTTCGCCGTCCGGGACGTCCCCGGGGCTCACCGGCCAGCCCGCCGAGACCGGCGCGGCCCGGACGAAGTGCTCGGCGTACCGGTCCCGGGCCAGGCTGTCGCCGCGCCGGGTCTCGATCGCACGCGCCGCGGCGACCAGGAGGGCCGTGACTCCGATGCCCCCGGCTATTCCCTCCGCCCCGGCGGGGCCGTGCGCGGTAACCGTCATGGGTCCTCCCGGAACGTGGGCTGAGGGCACGGTTCGTCGGACGTACGAGCGCCTCACTCTCCAGCCATCGACGGCGTGCCCGCAGGACGAGCCCGGCACGTTCACCCGCACGAATGACCATGCGCACAGTCGACCGAAATCACCCCGGGCGCAGGCCGGTTCGGAGCCCGGCCCACGGTCACGGCACCGTACGCTCCGCACCGGAGACCACCGCCGTCACGACCCGGCGGACGTCCTCGGCGCCCGGCCGAACACCGTGCCGGTCGGCGAAGAGCAGATGCGCCGCTCCGATCAACGTGGGGGCGAGGACGTCGGTATCGGCGTCCGGGGCGATCCGGCCGAGCGCGCGTTCGGCGCTCAGATAGGCCCCGATCCCGGCGACCGCGTCGGCGAGGACGGGAACACCGGCGGGCCGGGTCCCGCGCAGCCGGTCCCGCAGACCGTCCCGCGAGACGAGCAGACCGATCACGGCCACCGCGACCGGGTCGAAGAAGTCGAGCAGCGCCCCGGTGAGACGGTCGGCGACGGTCCCGGTCCCGGCGGACCGGAGCAGGACGGCGGACCAGGTCTCGATCCGGGCGATCCGGTCCCGTACGAGTTCGGCGAGGAAGGTGTCGAAGTCGGCGAAGTGCCGGTGCAGCACGCCCTTGGCGCAGCCCGCCTCCAGGGTGACGGCCCGGCTGGTGAGGGCGCTCGGCCCGGCCCGGAGCAGGACGCGCTCGGCGGCGTCGAACAGTCGGCCCCGGACATCGCTGATGGCCACTCCCGTGGGCGCCACGGCTCTCCACATCTTCGTGATCGGTCGGTAGGCGTTGACGAGTGGGCATGTGCCCACTCACAGTGGGCACATGCCCACTTTACCGCCGGAACGTTCCGGTGACCCCGGATCCGCGTCCCATCACCACCGCCGGGTGGCGGAGTCGTTCGGCTCCGACGCCGCACGCTACGACCGGGCGCGGCCCGGTTATCCCCGGGCGCTGGTCGAGCGGATCGCCGCCGCAGCACCGGGCCCCGACGTCCTGGACGTCGGCTGCGGTACCGGAATCGCGGCCCGGCTGTTCGCCGCGGCCGGCTGCCGGGTGCTGGGGGTCGACATCGACGCCCGGATGGCGGAACGGGCCCGCGCGCACGGACTCGCCGTCGAGGTGGCGGCGTTCGAGTCGTGGGATCCGGCGGGCCGGACCTTCGACGCCGTCGTCTCGGGGCAGAGCTGGCACTGGGTGGACCCGGTCGCCGGGGCCGCCGCGGCGGCCCGGGCCCTGCGCCCCGGTGGCGTACTGACACTGTTCTGGAACGCGGGGCGACCGCCGGACGAGCTGGCGGCGGCCTTCGCCGAGGTCTACCGCCGGGTGCTGCCCGGCTCGCTCGCCGCCCGGCGGTCGGCGGCGGACGCCCCGGACGGCTATGCGGCGCTCTGCGACACGGCGGCCGGGGGGATCCGGCGGACGGCCGGGCTCACCGCGCCCGGACGGTGGCACCACGACTGGCAGCGCGCCTACACCCGGGACGAGTGGCTGGACCAGCTCCCCACCCAGGGCGCCTTCACCCGGTTGCCGGAACCCCGTCTGACGGAGGCGCTGTCCGGGGTCGGAGCCGCGATCGACGCGGTGGGCGGCGCGTTCACCATGCGGTACACCACGACGGCGGTCGTCTCGACGCGGGACGGCACCACCGTCTGACCCGGACCGGCCCGGTTCCGGAGCCCGTCCGGCGTTCCGGTCACGGATCATGGCCGTACGGCGACCGTGAGCGGTGTCCCGCCGCCGTCCGGTGAGTTTCGCCGTGCTCTGCGGTCTGCACTTCCGACACCGGATCCACCCGCGACCGAAGGGGGCAGGCACCGTGCCCGCCAGCTATACGTTCGACGTCTTCTCCAGCCTCGACGGCTTCGGCTCCTACGGCGGCGACGGGGACTGGGGCGGCTACTGGGGCAAGCAGGGCCCCGAACTCCTCGAACACCGGCTCGCCCAGTACAGCGACGACCAGCGCATGGTCTTCGGGGCCAATACCTACCGGGAGTTCGTCCAGCTCCTCGATCCCGAGACCGGGGTCGAGGAGGTCGGCGACCCCTGGGTGACCCGGATGACCCGGCTGCCCGCCACGGTCGTCTCGACCACCCTGCGGGATCCCCTCGACTGGCCGGGCGACGCGCGGGTCGCCCACGGCGACGCGGTCGATGTCGTCGCCCGGCTCAAGGAGGAGTCCCCGGTGCCGCTGCGCTCGCACGGCAGCCTGGCGATGAACCGGGCGCTGATGGCCGCCGGGCTGGTCGACCGCGTCCAGGTGACGATCTTCCCCGTCCTCACCGGCCGGAGCGGTACGGCCCCGATCTTCCGGGGCGCGGCCGATTTCGACCTCGAACTGGTCGACCACCGGACCCTGGACGGCCGGATCCAGGAGCTGGTCTACCGGCCCACCCGGCACGGCTGAGCCCGGCGGCCCGGGGCCCGGCTACGGGCCCCGCGGGGATTCAGCCCGCCCGCCGGAAGGGCTCCGCCCCGGTCTCCGCGAGGAAGCCGGTCAGCACCTCGACCAGCCGTTCGGGCTGGTCCTCGGGGACGAGGGTGGACGAGTCGGCGATCTCCACCAGCCGCCCCCGCGGATACAGCCCGGCCAGCCGGGGGCCGTGCTCACGCGGCATCAGCCGGTCCTCGGCCGCCCAGACGACCAGGACCGGACGGTCGAACTCCCGCAGCCGCTCGCTCATGGCCAGCAGGGTCGCCCGGTCCGGCGCCCCGGTGGCGAACTTGGCGAAGTCCCGGCGAATGGCGCCGCTCCGGCTCGCGGGGGCGAACCAGTCGTTCATGATCTCGTCGGGGATCCCACGCAGGCTCATTCCGCCGTAGCCGGACCGATGGTGGCGGAACGCCGGGATCCGCATCAGTTGGGTCAGCAGCCGGACGCCGCCGGGGAGCCCGCACACCCGGGCCATCGCCTTGGCGGGCCCCGGCGGGAAGTTGTCGAACGCCTCGCAGGCCACCAGCACCATCCGCGCGATCCGTTCGGCCCGTCCCTCCGACACCAGGAACTGACCCCCGCCCCAGTCGTTGAGGACGAGCGTCACCTCGTCCAGACCGAGCCGTTCGATGAACTCGCCCAGCAGCAGGGCGACTCCGGTCTGCGACAGATCGGCGTCCGGCTTCATCGGTACGCGATGGCCGCCGAGCGGCAGGGTCGGCAACACACAGCGGTAGCCGTCCAGCAGCGGGATCACCTTGCGCCACTGGGTCTCGTTCATCGGCAGTCCGTGCGCGAAGACGAGGACCGGCCCCTCGCCGCCGGTGTCCTGGTAGTCGATCGACCCCGATGACAGTTCGATTCGCATATCGCACCCTCACTTGATAGATCGTTCTACTGTAATCTTGGGGGAACAGGGAGGCGGAGGCAATGGAACAGTCGGATACCCGGGCCAGGATCCAGGGCGCGGCCACGGTGCTCTTCCGCCGTCACGGCTACGCGGCCACCGGTCTCAAGCGGGTCGCGACCGAGGCGGAGGCGCCGTTCGGCTCGATCTACCACTTCTTCCCCGGCGGCAAGCAGCAGCTGGCCGAGGACATGATCCGTACCTCCGGGCCCGCGTACGGCCGGATGGTGCTGACCCTGCTGGACACCGTGACGGACCCCGCCGAGTCACTGATCAGCGCCTTCGACGCGGCCGGAGCCGATCTCGCCTCCACCGGTTACGCCGACGCCTGCCCCATCGGGACGATGGCCCTGGAGGTAGCCAGCAGCAACGAGGTGTTGCGGACCGCGACGGCGGAGGTCTTCGACGAGTGGACCGAATCCGCCGCCCGGTGGTTCGGCCGCTGGGTGGACGACCCGGCGGAGGCCCGCTCGCTCGCCCGCTCGATGATCATGATGCTGGAAGGGGCGTTCATGCTCAGCCGGGCCGGCCGCGATCCGGAGCCGCTGCGGGTGGCGGGCCGTTCGATGGCCGAACTGCTGCGGGCCGCCGTCGCGCGGAACGGAGCCGGGTGACGCCGGTCGGTGGCCGCGTACGGCCGCGGACCGGCCTCGGTCAGGGGCGCTTCGGCGCGGGCTCCACATCGAGCACGATCCGGCCGTGGCCGCCCGCGTCCACGGCGTCATGGGCGCGGGCGATCTCGTCGAGCGGGAAGCGCTCCCGTACGGGGACGGTGAGAGCGCCCGACGCGGCGGCGGACGTCAGCTCGCGGGCCGCCTGGCGGCGGGCCCGAGGCGGGAAGTCGTCGCTGCCGAGCAGCCGGAGCGTGACGTTCTTGAAGAGCAGTTCCCAGAACGGCAGCGGGGCGGGGTCGGCCCGGGTGGCGTAGGCCGCGATCACCGTGCCGTCCCCCGCGACGGCGGCGTCCAGCGGCCCGTTGTCGGAGAGGGACACCTCGACGATCCGGTGCACCGCGCCACCGGGCGCGTACGCCCGCAGCTCCCCCGCCGGATCGGCACCGTCGAGGGCGACGACCCGGCGCGTCACGGCCGGGTCGGTCTCCGGCAGATCCCCGGTCCGTACCACCGTGCCCAGGACGGTCGCCCCGCCCCAGGCGGCGAGTTGGGCCGCCAGCGAGCCGACGGCGCCGAGGACACCGTGCACCAGGACGGTCAGCCCGTCGACCGGGCCGTCCGCGAAGACCGCCCGGTGGGCGGTGATCCCGGGGATGCCGAGACAGGCACCGAGGTCGTCGGCGACCGGCGCGGGCATGGGTACGGCCCGGTCGGCGGGGACGACGGTGTAGCGGGCGGCCGTGCCGAAGGGACGGTACGACTGAGCCCCGTACACCCAGACCCGTTCCCCCGCCCGGCGGTCGGGCACCCCCTCGCCCACGGCGTCCACCACGCCCGCCGCGTCGCTGTGCGGGATCACCACGGGACTGGGCATCCGGGAGCCGAGCCAGCCCCGGCGTTTCTTGGTGTCGCCCGGACTGACCCCGGACACGGCGACGCGTACGCGTACCTCACCGGGGCCCGGTACGGGGTCGGGCAGCTCCCCGACCCTCAGCACCTCGGCGGCCGGGCCCTGCTCCTCGTACCAGGCGGCTCGCATCCGGCACCTCCCGCTCGGCGGTATCCGCCGTTTCGAGCCTACGGCGGCCGACGCGGCACCGCCCCGCGGAGAGACCCCGCCGGGTCGGTCACACCCGCCGCACGGCGGGTGTCGTCAGGGCCGAGTCCGCGTGCAGCGTGATCCGTACCGGTACGAAGGTGGTGGCGTCCGCGTGTGGTTCGCCGGTGCCGGGGTTGCGGGCGTACCGGGGGTGGGCCCCGCCGCTGATCTGCCAGCGGATCCGGTGCCCGGCGGCGAAGCGGTGGGCGGTGGAGCCCATCGGCACGGTGATCCGCGAGGTCGCGTCGCCGACGGCGCGGATCCGGCCGAGCCCGTCGCAGATATTGACGGAACGACCCCGGGGATCCACATCGCAGAGGCGGGTGAAGACATCGGCGTGGCCGGTGTCCGTGGAGACGCTCAGCCGGGCGGAGACCGGGCCGAGGACGTCCAGGGGCTCGGTGAGCGGAGGGCCGGTGAAGGTCAGTACGTCGCCCCGGCGTTCCAGGGTGCCGTTGTCGCGGGCACCGGCGCCCGGGGAGAGCAGCGGGCCGCCGAGGGAGGGGGTGGGGTCGTCCGGGTCGTAGCGGAACGACGCCAGCGGCGTGGATTCGGCGGGCGCCACCCGGGTGAGATGGCCCTCGGCGGTGGGGAACCACTCCCCGGCGTCGGCCAGGGCCGGCGGCCAGTCGTCGAGGTCCCGCCACTCGTCCTCGCCTCCGACGTGGACCCGGACCCTGGTGGGGCGGAGGCCGGAGGGGTCTCCGCACAGATGCGCCCGCAGCCAGGCCAGGCTCTCGGTGAACACCTCGGGCCATCCCTTCCCCAGGGCCGAGGTATGGGTCCAGGGGCCGACGAGCAGGGCGGTCTCGCACCCGGCGGCGCGCAGTCGGCGGTACTGCCCGACGGTCTGGCCGCCCAGTACGTCGTGCCGGCCGGTGATCAGGGCGGTCGGTACGGTCAGCCGCTCGGCCACCGGCGTCAGGGACGCGCCGCGCCAGTACGGGTCCTCGGCGTCCGGGTGTGCCAGTACCTCGTCCAGCCAGGGCACCTCGCCGCCGAGGGCGGACGGGAAGGCCCCGCGCAGCGGGCGCGCCGTCGTGACGGCGCGCAGCCGCCGCCGCAGTCGCAGGGTGGCCCTCAGCAGGGGGCCGACCCCCTGGTGCTGGTAGGTCAGACCGGAGCCGACGGCGAGGGCGTTCTCCAGGCGGAGCGCGCCGTCCGCGTAGAAGAGGGCATACGGGTCGTGCAGCCCGACCTGCACCACCATCGCCTTCAGCTCCGGCGGCGGGTCCTCGGCGAGGGCCCACTGCACATAGCCCAGGTAGCTGGGGCCGATGGTGCCGAGCCGTCCGTCGAACCAGCTCCGCCCGCGCAGCCAGGAGACCGCGGCCCGGCCGTCGGCTGCCTCGTTGCGCCAGAGGTCGAACGCGCCGCCGGAGCCGCCGGTGCCCCGGCAGCTCTGGAGCACCACGTGGAAGCCCTGTTCGGCGAAGAGGACTCCGTACAGCGGTGACCACGGCAGGCCCCGGCCGTAGGGCGAGCGGACCAGGAGGGTGGGGAAGTCGCCGTCGGCGCGCGGGAAGTAGTGGTCGGTGATCAGCGGGCTGCCGTCGGCGGCCGGTGCCGACAGGCCCGGCTCCCACCCGACGTCGTACCGCCCGGCCGGAAGGCGGCGCCAGGTCGCCCTCATGATCCGGGCGCCCAGTGGCGGCCTGCCCGGCGGTGGTGTCCGAACCGATCGCGCCGCGGGGTCGTGCGCGGGTGCCGTCATGGTTTCCCCTCCTCGATATCCGTACGTTGTACGAGAATAGAGGATGCTTGGATGAGCCCCGCAAGGGCCGCCCCGATCGAGGGAGGGAGCGCGGACCATGTCCCGCGAAGAAGGGGCCGACACCCCCGGTGTCGACCCCGAGCAGCTCTGGCTCCGCTGCACCCGGCCCCGCAGGGGCCGCAAGCCCGCCTACAGCCGGGAGGCGATCACGGCGGCGGCCGTCGACCTGGCGGACGCGGAGGGGCTGGAAGCGGTCACCATCCGGAGGGTCGCCGCCCGGGTCGGCGCGGGCACCATGTCGCTCTACAGCTACGCCCCCGACAAAGAGACCCTGCTGGAGCTGATGGTCGACCACGTCAGCGGCGAACTCTCGGCCACGGGCCCGCCCACCGGCGACTGGCGGACCGAACTGAAGGCCATCGCCCGTCTCCAGCGGGCCCATATGCTGCGACACCCCTGGCTGCCCGCCGCGCTGGCCGCCCGCCGCACCCCGGGCCCCCACGCCCTGGCCTTCCTCGAACGCGCGCTGGCCGCCCTGCGGCCCAGCGGACTGGACGGCGCGGCGAAGCTGGAGGTCTTCGCCCAGCTCACCTCGTTCGTGGCCGGGCACGTCGCCCACGAGATCGCCCGGGACACGGCCGCCCGCTCCCCCGACCGGATCGCGGCCGAGGCCCGCTACCTCGCCGCCGTCGCCGCGGACGGCCACCACCCGGAACTCGCCGAGGCGCTCGCCGCCCCCGGGCGCCCCCTCACCCCCGAAGCCACCTTCACCCGGTTCCTCAATCGGCTGATCGACGGTCTCGACTCCGAGCCCGCGGACTCCGAACGGGCGGACGCCGGGCCGACGGGCACCGAACCGGCGGACCGCGAACCCGGACCGGCCGCCGGGCCCACCCGGGCCCGGCTGACCGAGGTCGGCCGCGCCCTCTTCGCCGGAATCGCCCCCGACGCCCCGCTGGAGGTCGTCCCGCTCCCCGGGGAGCTGGGCGTCTGCCTCGTACACACCGTCCGCGGCGGCGGGAAGGTCTATGTCGCACCCGACGAGACGGTCCTTTTCGCCGGATCCGCGATCGACTTCGAACAAGGTCTCGAAGCATTCCGCGGCGGTGCGCGCACCGCCTGGCCGCCACCCGGCCCGGAGGGCAATGCGCCGGGGTGAACGAGCGGTCGGCGAAGGCCCCTCCCGGACCCGAACCCGCCCCCATCAGGTGTGCTAGAATGATCGTGTTGCAGTTTTGGTACCCATGAACCTATGTGCGCCTGACGGGAATGTTTATCCTCAGGCGCATTATTTGTTTCCGGCATCTCCGGATGGGGCCTCTGCCTACAGAAGGAGAGAATTATGGCTCAGGGAACCGTGAAGTGGTTCAACAGCGAAAAGGGCTTCGGCTTCATCGAGCAGGACGGCGGCGGCCCCGACGTCTTCGCCCACTACTCGAACATCGCGACGCAGGGCTTCCGTGAGCTCCAGGAGGGCCAGCGGGTCTCCTTCGACGTCACGCAGGGCCAGAAGGGCCCGCAGGCGGAGAACATCGTCCCCGCCTGATCGCCGGACGTTTGTCGGCCACACCGGGGTTCGCACCATGACGGTGCGGACCCCGGTGTGGTCTGTTTCCAGGAAGGCAGAGAAACCGCATGTCCCGTAGGCCCCAGAAATCCCAGCGGCGCGGCTCGTCCCCGCGGCCGGCCGCGGCGCCGCCCAAGGAGTTCCGGCTGCCGGAAAGCACGACGCCCGCCCTTCCTCCCGTCGCGGACTTCGCCGACCTGGACATGCCGGCCCCGATGCTGGAAACCCTCGCCGCGCAAGGTGTGCACACCCCGTTCCCCATCCAGGCCGCCACACTGCCCAACTCGCTCGCGGGCCGTGACGTGCTGGGCCGGGGCCGGACCGGCTCCGGCAAGACGCTGGCGTTCGGACTGGCGCTGCTCGCCCGGACGGCCGGGGTGCGGGCCGAGTCCGGAGCGCCCCTCGCCCTGGTCCTGGTGCCGACCCGTGAGCTGGCCCAGCAGGTGGCGGACGCCCTGACCCCGTACGCGGCGGCCGTGAACATCCGGCTGACCACGGCGGTCGGCGGGCTCTCCATCAACCGGCAGGCCGCCGCGCTCCGGCGCGGGGTCGAGGTCCTGGTGGCGACCCCCGGACGGCTCAACGACCTGGTCGACCGGGGCGAGTGCACCCTGGGCCAGGTCCGCGTGACCGTGCTGGACGAAGCCGACCAGATGACCGACCTCGGGTTCCTCCCGCAGATCACCAAGCTGATCCAGCAGGTACGGCCGGACGGGCAGCGGCTGCTCTTCTCGGCCACCCTGGACCACAACATCGACAAGCTGGTACGGCGCTTCCTCACCGACCCCGTGGTGCACTCCGTGGACCCGTCGGCGGGCGCGGTGACCACGATGGAGCACCATGTGCTCCATCTCCTGGACGAGAGCGACAAGAAGGCCGTCACGGTCCGGATCGCGGCCCGTGAGGGCCGGGTGATCCTCTTCCTCGACACCAAGCGCTCGGCCGACCGGCTCGCCAAGCGGCTGCTGGCGTCCGGGGTCCGCGCGGCGGCACTGCACGGCGGCCGGACCCAGCCGCAGCGCAACCGCACCCTGGAGCAGTTCAAGAACGGCCTGGTCACCGCGTTGGTGGCGACGAACGTCGCGGCCCGGGGCATACATGTCGACGACCTCGACCTCGTGGTGAACGTCGATCCGCCGACCGACCACAAGGACTATCTGCACCGCGGCGGCCGGACGGCCCGGGCCGGCGGCTCCGGCAGTGTGGTCACGCTGGTCCTGCCCGAGCAGAAGCGGGACGTCTCCCGGCTCATGTCGGACGCGGGCATCAGCCCCCGGACGTCCCGTGTCCGGTCGAGCGACCCGGAGCTGGCCGCCCTCACCGGCGCCCGCGAACCGTCCGGCGTGGCCGTGACCATCGAGGTCCCCCGGCCCGAGACGCCGAAGAAGGACCGTCCGGCGCGGAAGACCGGCACGGAGCCCGGACGGCGGTCCGGAAGGCGCCGCCGGGGCGAGGGCGGCGACGCGCCCGCGTCGGGGGCCGGGGCCGGGTCCGGCAGCCGCGGTTCCGCCCGGACGGGTGCGCGGAAGGGCCGCGAGGAGGGCGCCACGACCGGGACGACCGGCCGTCGGAGCCCGGCGGGCACCACCGCCTCCGACCGGGGCACGGGCGGCTCGGGGCGTCGGCGCGGCGGTCGCCGTCCCGCCACCGGCACCGGCGCGCCCCAGTCGGGTTCCCGGAGCGGCGGCAAGCCGCCCAGGTCCGGCTGAGAACTGGTCCGGCTGAACAAGTCCCCCACGGCCCTCCGCGCCCCGCGCGGAGGGCCGTTCCGGGTTCCGGAGGCCCGTTTCCGGTTCCCGGAGCGCGGCCCGCCGGAGCCGGCACTGGTCAAGTTGTCCTATGAACGTCACACTTGACCCGTCCCGCGTACGGCAATGGCGCCGGGCGCTCCCCGACGGACCGGGCCCGGGCGAGCCGTAACGGCGCCTGCCCCGGTGACGGCCGTGCCAGAAAGGCATTACGTGACGACGCGAACCGATCAGCAGACCGTGCTCGGCGACATCCTGGCCGGAATCGAGCGGCGCAACCCCGCGCAGCCCGAGTTCCTCCAGGCGGTCCACGAGGTGCTGGAGACCCTGGGGCCGGTACTCGCGGCCCGGCCCGAGTTCGCCGATTCCGGGCTGGTCGAGCGGCTCTGCGAGCCGGAGCGGCAGATCGTGTTCCGGGTGCCGTGGCAGGACGATCGCGGGCGGGTCCGGGTCAACCGGGGTTTCCGGGTCGAGTTCAACAGCGCGCTGGGCCCGTACAAGGGCGGTCTGCGTTTCCACGCGTCGGTCGATCTCGGGGTCGTCAAGTTCCTGGGCTTCGAACAGATCTTCAAGAACGCCCTGACCGGTCTCGGGATCGGCGGCGGCAAGGGCGGCAGCGACTTCGACCCGCACGGCCGCAGCGACGCCGAGGTCATGCGGTTCTGCCAGTCCTTCATGACGGAGCTGTACCGGCACATCGGCGAGCACACCGACGTACCGGCGGGTGATATCGGGGTCGGCGGCCGGGAGATCGGCTATCTCTTCGGCCAGTACCGGCGGATCACCAACCGCTGGGAGGCCGGGGTGCTGACCGGGAAGGGCGCGGGCTGGGGCGGCTCGCTGATCCGCCCGGAGGCCACGGGGTACGGCAATGTGCTCTTCGCCGCCGCGATGCTGCGGGAGCGCGGGGAGGACCTCGAAGGGCAGTCGGCGGTGGTCTCGGGCTCCGGCAATGTCGCGATCCACACCATCGAGAAGCTTTGGGCGCTCGGCGCCAACCCGGTGACCTGCTCGGACTCCTCCGGATACGTCGTGGACGAGAAGGGTGTGGATCTGGAGCTGCTGCGGCAGATCAAGGAGGTCGAGCGGGGCCGGGTCGACGCCTACGCCGCCCGCCGGGGCGCTTCGGCCCGGTTCGTCCCCGGTGGGAGCGTCTGGGACGTCCCCGCGGATGTCGCGCTGCCGTCGGCGACCCAGAACGAGCTGGACGAGAACGCCGCGGCGACGCTGATCCGCAACGGGGTGAAGGCGGTCTCCGAGGGCGCGAACATGCCGACGACTCCCGCGGCCGTCCAGGCGTTCCGGGGCGCGGGGGTCGCCTTCGGTCCGGGCAAGGCGGCCAACGCGGGCGGGGTCGCGGTCAGCGCCCTGGAGATGGCGCAGAACCACGCCCGTACCGCGTGGCCCGCGCGGCGGGTCGAGGACGAGCTGACGCGGATCATGAACGACATCCACGCCACCTGTCATGAGACCGCCGCGCGTTACGGCGCCCCCGGGGACTATGTGACCGGCGCCAATATCGCGGGCTTCGAGCGGGTCGCCGACGCGATGCTGGCCCAGGGCCTGATCTGACGACGGCGCTCCCCCGGCCCCGCCGTCGCTTCGGCGGGGCGCCCCGCCGTCAGGCGTTCTTCCGGAAGACCAGGACCTCGGTGGAGGCGACGCCCATGGGGGCCGGGAAACCGGCCTCCAGGGTGCAGCCGAGGGTCTCGAAGAGGTCGACGCACATCCGGCGGGGCATCGCCGCCGGATACGAGTCGTGGCCCGAGCCGCCCTTGGTGGCCCAGGCGTGCACGGTGTCCGGATCCAGACAGGTCTCCGTCATCACATCGAAGACGATCCGGCCGCCGGGCCGGGTGACCCGGGCCATCTCGTAGAAGTAGCGGACGGCGCAGAGGAAGGTGACGGTGTTGAAGACCTTGTGGGCCTGGACGAGGTCGACACTGCCGTCCGGGGTGGGGGCGAGGCTGGAGCCCGAGGTGGGCCGGGCGACCACCCCGAAGGTGGAGACCAGATAGTCCGCCCAGGGCGCGGCCGTCTCATAGATCTCGTAGCGCCCCGGTGAGCACTCCTTCAACGTCTTCTCCAGATAGCGCCCCGAGCCGGGGCCGATCTCCAGGACGGTTTCCGGCTCGGCGGCGTAGACCCCGAGTCCGCGCAGTTCGTCGATGGTGAACCGGGTGGCGCCGGGCGTTCCGTTCATGACCTCGTCGATATGGTCACCGATCGAGAGTCCGGCCGCCTTCGCGGCCCGCATCGTCGCCTCGAACGGCAGGAAGTCGTCGACGCCGCCCTGTACCCGGGTACTGCGGACGATGTCGAATCCGGCCCGCCCCAAGATCCGCTTGACTCTCGACCTCAGTACTGACTTCGCGCTTGCGACCGCGTTCATGAGCCATGACCCCCCAGGTCGATTCCGCCCCCGCCGGTCAGCAGCATAGGAGTGCGGACGCCGCCGCGCAGCGGGAATCGGACTTCGCCGTGGAATCTCACCGGAGTTGTACTGGAATCGCATGGAAATAGCCACGGAATCACCGGGAACCGATTTCCGGACATGGGTGACGCAGGGAAATGGCATCCCCGCTCCGGAATCCGCGGACCGCCGGTCCGGTCAACCTTCCGGAGGCGGTTTGCCGGGACCGGTGCCGGGAAAGGGTGGCAGCGGGAACCGGGGGACGGGGAATGAGGAGGGCCGCTGTTTATGACCGCCTTTCGGCCGGACAACGGGCCGCCTTCCCGCACCGCCGGGGAAATCGACGATCCCGGACGCCGTCGGCCGCCCGGGGGCGGGGAGCCGTCCGGCACCCGGCCGGAACCCGGGGTTCTGCCGTCGGCGCTGCGGCCGGCGCTCGGGCCCGTCGCGGTGCTCGCCGCGCTGTTGGTCGCGGTGCTGGGTGTGCTGTACGCGGGGCATGACAGCCCCGGCCCGCTGGACGGCTGGTTCCGGCCGGAGCGGGACGGGGTGGCACCGCCGTGGCGGTACGCCGCCCTGGCCGTGGACTTTCTGGCGGAGCCCGCCGGGGCGGCCGTTCTGCTGTCGGCCGCCGTGGCGGGCTGTCTGGTCCGGCGGCGGCCCCGGGCCGCGGTGTTCCTGGTGGTCGGCGCCGTACTGACGGTCGGGGTGACCAAGGTGCTGAAACCCCTGGTGGGACGGACCATTCACGACGGCTTTCTGTCCTATCCCAGTGGGCATACCGGCTTTCTGACCGCCTTCGCCGTGATGGTGGCGCTGCTGGTGGCCGGTCGGCTCGGGTTGCGCCGGACGCCGGGCGTCCTGCTGGTCCTGGCCTCGGCGCTGGTGGCCGGGGCGGTCATGGGCTGGGCGCAGGTCGCGCTGGGCGCGCACTATCCGACCGATGTGCTCGGCGGCTGGGGTACGGCGCTGGCGGTGGTGCCGGTGACGGCGTGGCTGGTCGACCGGACGGCCGCCCGGTGTCGGCGCGACTGATGCCGGGTCGGCGTCCGGTTGGGACGGCCCGGCCCCGGCGTCACGCCCGGCGGCGGAAGACCGGCTTCACCGGTCGTCCGCCCAGCCAGGGGGTGGGGTCCCCGGCGTCCAGCGCCTTGCGGTAGACCGCGCAGGCGCGGGCCACGGTGTCGACGGTGTGCTCGATGTCGGTCTCGTCGAGCGCGGCGCTGACCACGAACGACGGGGCGAGCACGCCGCCTTCCAGGAGTCCGCGGAGGAACAGGGTGCGGTACTCCTGCGACGGCCTGCCGTGCTGGTCGAGGGTGGCGAAGACCAGATTGCTGGCCCGGCCCCGGACGACGACGTGGTCCCCGACGCCCGCCCCGGCGGCGGCGGCGCGGACACCGGCGGCCAGCCGTTCGCCGAGGGCGTGCAGCCGGGCGGTGACGCCCTCCTCGGTGTAGGTGGTGAGGACGGCGATCGCGGCGGCCAGGGAGTGGGTCTCCGCGCCGTGGGTGGTCGAGAGCAGGAAGACCCGGTCGCCGGGGTGGCGCAGCCCGCCGCGCGCCATGAACTCGCGCCGCCCGGCGAGGGCGGCGACGGCGAACCCGTTGCCCAGCGCCTTGCCGAAGGTGGAGAGGTCGGGGACGACGCCGTACAGCCCCTGGGCGCCCGCCTCGGACCAGCGCAGGCCGGTGATCATCTCGTCGAAGACCAGGAGACAGCCGTAGCGGTCGGCCAGTTCGCGCAGTCCGGCGAGGTAGCCGGGCGGGGGCTCGGTGTGGGCGGCGGGTTCGAGGATCAGACAGGCGATCTCGTCCCGGTGCCGGGTGAGGAGTTCCTCGGTGGCGGCCAGGTCGCCGTAGGGGAAGGAGACGGTGAGTTCGGTGGTCTGGGCCGGGATCCCGGCGGACATCGGGGTGGTGGCGATGAACCAGTCGTCGGTGGAGAAGAACGGATGGTCGGCGCAGACGGCGACCCGGGGGCGTCCGGTGACGGCCCGGGCCAGGCGTACGGCGGCGGTGGTGGCGTCGGAGCCGTTCTTCGCGAACTTCACCATCTCGGCGGTGGGTACGGTGGCCAGAAAGCGTTCCGCGGCCTCGATCTCCACGACGGAGGGCCGGACGAAGTTGCTGCCTCGGTCGAGTTCCCGCCGGACGGCCTCGATCACCCGTGGATGGGCGTGGCCGAGGCTGACCGAGCGCAGGCCGGAGCCGTACTCGACATAGCGGTTGCCGTCGACGTCCCAGACATGGGCGCCCTTGCCGTGGCTGATGACCGGGGCCAGGTCCTCGGGGTACTGGTCGTCGCCCTTGGCGTAGGTGTGCGCGCCCCCCGGGACGAGGGCGTGCAGCCGTTCGTTGGCCCGCCGCGACCGGGGCAGCGGAAAGCCGTCGGTATCGGCGGCGGTTTCGGTTTCGGTGTCGGTGTTCATCCGTCGCCTCACCCCTCCAGGTTCCGCAGCACGTCGGCGAGGCTCGGCGCCTTCCGGTCCCGGTCGGAGACGGCGACGGCGGGCAGCGGCCAGGGCACGGCCAGTTCCGAGTCGTCGTAGGCGATGGTGACGTCCTCGGCGGGATCGTGCGGGCGGTCGATCCGGTACGAGACGTCCGCGATCCCGGTCAGGGCCTGGAAGCCGTGCGCGCAGCCCGCGGGGATGTACAGGGATTCCTGGGTCTCGCCGGAAAGTTCGAAGGTGGCCAGGGCGCGGTAGGTCGGTGAGGCGGGCCGCAGATCGACCACGACGTCGAAGATCCGCCCGTAGGAGCAGCGCACCAGTTTCGCCTCGCCCGCCCCGGAGCGCAGATGCAGTCCGCGGAGCACGCCGAGGACGGAGCGGGAGACGCTGTCCTGGACGAAGGCGTCCGGGTCGATTCCGGCCGCGCGGACGACCTCGGCGTCGAAGGTACGGCAGAAGAAGCCGCGTTCGTCGGCGTACGGCACCGGTTCGAAGAGATACGCGCCGCTGATCCCGGGGATCGCGATCGCCTTCATGGTGTCTCCCGTGTGGTGTGGGCGGGGGTGGGGCCGGTGGTGGCCGGGAACAGGGCTTCGGTGAGGGCGGTGAACTGGTGCGCGAGGCCGCGGGCGGCGGCCCGGTTCCGCTCGGCGAGGGTCCGTCGCAGCCGTGGTGATTCGGCCTCCAGTTCGCGGAACTGGGCGAGCAGCCGGTCGGCGTCGACCGCGCGGGCCGGATGGCAGTAGGCCCCGAGGCCCATCCGGTTCATCAGGGCGTCGCTCTTCGCCGCGTAGCTGAGGGCCAGGGTCGGCGTTCCGGCCTTCAGGGCGCAGACCAGATTGTGGTAGCGGGTGGCGACCACGGTGTCGGCGGCGGCCGTCTCCTTCATCAGGTCGGCCAGTGATGTCGCCCCGGCGGCGGTCACCAGCGGTGAGTCCACCGCTTCGAGGATCGCGGCCACGGCCAGGGCGTCGACGTCGTCGCCGGTGAGCAGCCGGACGGGGCGGCCTTCGTCGGTCAGCGCGCGGACGAAGCGGATGACGCCGTCGAGATAGCGCCGGTGGATGTCGTCGGCCCTGGCGCGGTCGTCGTTGCCGCCGTGGAAGTCCATGACGCCGACGCAGACGGGGCCCGGACCGCCGGACTTCGGGCTGGGGTCCGGTGCGGGCAGGGCGAAGGCGAGGTCGGGGTAGACCTCGTCGCCCGCGGTGTCGACTCCCATCCCCCGGATCGCGTCGCGGGAGAGGGTGTCCCGGTAGGAGCGGTAGGCGGCCAGCCGGGCCGACCAGCGCACCAGGGCGCGGGTGGGCGCGTTCCGGATCGGGGCGGCCCCGACGCCGACCAGCGCGACCCGGGTGCCGAGGAGTCGGCCGGTGGCGCAGAGCAGGAAGAGGGAGTACGGAAAGCCCCACGGGCGGAGCGGCAGGGTGGCCTCCAGGACGCCCATCCCCGGCACGATCACCACATCGTGCTTCCGTACCCAGGCGGCGGTACGGAGCACGTCGACGGCTTTGCCGAGGCCCTTGCCCGCGACGGCGCCGAGGCGGGACGCGGTGCGGTACTCGCCCCGGTACCAGTGGAGCCGGGTGGCGGGGATGCCGTACCGGGCGGTGACGTTCTCCGGGCCGCCGCAGAGTGCGTCGACGGCCGCGTCGGGGTGTTCGGCGCGCAGATAGCCGAGGACGGCTTCGAGCGATCCGTCGTTGCCGAGGTTGCCGGAGCCCAGCAGGCCGAACACTCCGACGCGGACGGGGGGCCGCCGGGTCGCGGGGCTCACGGCCGCCTGCCTTCCCGCCCGGCGACCAGGGCGTCGACGGAGACGGTGAGCCGGTCCGGGTCGACCGGGGCGCGGTCCTCGACCCGCTCCCCCGCGCCCGGCCGGGTCCGGCTGGTCAGCCAGTCGGCGAGGTGGCGGTAGCAGGCGCGCCGCTCGGCCGGGGAGAGCGGGGACCGCCGGATCGCGGCGACGAATCCCCAGACGTATTCGGCGAGCAGCCGGGGCGTCGGGTGCAGCGGGCCCGCCCGGCGGGGGTCGAGGTTGACGCACCGGGCGCGTTTGCCGGGGTTGGCGCGTTCGGCCCGGGTGGGGTGGTCGCGGCGGAAGTACAGCAGCTCCGGCACCTGGTGGAAGGGGCCGTGCAGGGTGATCTCGGCGACGAAGGTGCGGTCGGCGTGGTGGTAGCTGTCGTGGGGGCGGACCCGGCGCAGCACATCGGCCCGCATCACGCCGTAGAAGTCGTCGCCGCCGGGTTCGAAGAGGAGGCTGCGGAAGCGTTCCGGGGCGTCGGGCGAGTGGGTGGCCAGTCCGTAGGCATACGGGACCTTGACCCGGCCGTGGCCGTCGATGACGGCCTGTCCGCTGTGGGCGAGGATGATCTCCGGGCGGTCGTCCAGCGCCTCCACGCAGCGCCGCAGCAGGTCCCGGGCGTAGAGGTCGTCGTGGGAGGCCCATTTGAAGAGTTCGCCGCGGCACTCGGTGAAGACGTAGTTGTGGTTGGGGGCGGCGCCGATGTTCCGGGGCAGCCGGAGGTAGCGGATCCGGGGGTCGCGGGCGGCGTAGCGGCGGCAGATGTCCTGGGTGCCGTCGGTGGACGCGTTGTCGGATATGACGAGTTCGAAGTCCTCGTAGGTCTGGCCGAGCAGGGCGTCCAGTGATTCGGCGAGATACTCCTCACCGTTGTAGACGGGCAGGCCGATGCTCAGCCTGGGGTGGGTGCTCATGAAGTCCTCACTTCGCGAAGGGTGTTCCGGTGGCGCTCGCGCAGGGCCGACCGCAGCTCCAGCCACCAGACGGCGGAGCCGGTGACGGTGGCGGCGGCGACGCCCCAGGCGGAGCCGGACGTTCCGGCCAGGGCCGCTCCGCCGAGTCCGCCGCCGACGTAGCAGGCGGAGGCGAACAGCTGGCTGCGCAGGCTGCGGCGGGCCGCGGCGAGGGCGCGCAGTCCGGCCGCCGCGCCGACGCCGAGTCCGGCGCCCGCGACGCCGAGCGCGGCGGGCACGATCAGTTCGGCGGCGCCGGGCCAGACGTCGCCGAGGACGAAGGCACCGGCCCGGTCGGGGACGAGCAGCAGGGCCGCGCCCCACAGGAGGGCTCCGGCGGCCTGTCCGCCGCCGAGCAGCAGACAGAACCGGCCCAGCCGGTGCGGGGCCTGCCGCAGGACGCGGGCCGCCTCGGCGACGGTGACGAGGGAGAGGCCCATCAGTACGGCGAGGAACGGGCCGAGGAGCAGTTCGGCGCCCCGGATCACGCCCACCGCGCCGAGGCCGGCGATCGCGCCGAGCCCGTACGCCCGCAGTTGGGCCGCCCCGGCCACCCCGGCGTTCTCGACCAGATAGCGGTAGCCGAGGTCGCGGTGGGCGCGGAGCCAGCCGCGGACCGCGGTCAGCCGGGGCCGGATACCGGACTGGAGGCAGCCGTATCCGGCGGCCACCCCGGCGGCGGCGCCCCAGGCGAGGACGAACGCGGCCACCCCGCCCGCCCGGGCCGCCAGGACCATCGCGGGGACGAGCGCGATACCGCCGAGGAGATCGTTGGCGAACGCCTTCCGGCCGGTCCCGGCGGCGAAGAAGGTGAACCGCCAGGCGTCCTGGAGCAGCAGTCCGGGCAGGACGGCGCCGAGGGCCGCGAACGCGGTCCCCACCGGGCCGCCCGCGGCGAGTCCGGCGGCGGCGCAGACCGCGCCGACGGTGAGGGCGACGCCGAGCGCCGTCCCGGTCGACCGGGCGGCGGCCGTCCGCCAGTCGGCGGCCGGGACCCCGCTGAAGCGGACCATCAGCGGGTCGGTGGCGAGCCCCCGGGAGACGCCGAGGACCACTCCGTAGGTCACCCAGGCCAGGCTGAACACGCCGAACGCGGCCAGCCCGGCGGAGCGGGCCACGTAGATGCCGACGGCGAAGTTGGTCAGACTGCAGACCGCCTGGTCGGCGAGTCCCCAGGAGAGCCGCCCGGCGACGGCCCGGCCCGCCGACCGCCGGGCCGCCGGGTCCTTCGTCCGCTCCTTCCCGGTGGTCATCGGCGTCATGCCTTGATCAGTCCGGCGGCGGCCAGGGCGTCGGCGGCGGCGGTGACCGTGTCGAAGGGGAGTCCGGACCGTTCGGCGACGTCGAGCAGTCCGTGCTCCCCGTCGGCGAGGCTGAGTACCCAGAGCATGGCCATCTGCGCCTGCTGGGCGTCGCTGCGCCCGCCGAGGGATTCGTAGAGTCCGCGGCGGCCGAGCTGGGGTTCGCCGTAGGGGCTGAGGTTGACGTATTTCCGGTCGGCGTCGAGGACGGCGCACGCCTCGCGGCAGACGGCGAGGGTGTCCGCCATCGCCTCGGGCGAGACGAAGTCCGGGTCGTCGGCCGAGGTGTGGTACTCGGGGTAGCCGGCGTACGGGGTGCGGGTGAGGGAGCCGACCCCGAGGTCGAACCCGGGCGAGCAGAACTGCCGCTCGTCGTAGCCGTACGGGGTGAAGTCGGTGATCCGGTGCGGGCGCCCCGAGGTCTCCAGGACGTACCGCATCACCCGGTCGATCCCGGCGTCGCCGCGCCGGCTCCGTTTGTACGTCAGCCCGCCGCGGTCCCCGGCGCAGGCCAGGACCAGTCCGTGCCGGACCCGGTCCAGCCGGTCCGCGTTCCGGGCCAGCCAGGTGATCGCGCCGATGGTGCCGGGCGCGAACAGGAACCGGTAGGTGTACCAGGGGGTTTCCCGGGCCAGCGCCCGCGCCAGCTGGACGGCGACCGCGATCCCGGCCAGGTTGTCGTTGGCCAGCGACGGGTGGCAGACATGGCAGGAGACGATCACCTCGTCGGCGACCCGGCCGGGGACGACGTGTTCGGCGTAGGTGAGATGGCCGTCCGTGAGGGTGGAGTCGATCCGTACCTCGTAGTCGCCGTCCGGCAGCGCGTCCAGGGTGTCCTGGGAGAGGCAGAACCCCCAGGTCGGCCGGTAATAGCTGGTCCGGTACGGCACCCAGGCGGGCCGGTCGGGCAGGGTGTGCAGACGGTCGCGCAGTTCGGCCAGGGGCATGGTGGCGGCCACGGGCACGCTGTAGCCGAGGACGTGCAGGCTGGAGGCGGCGAAGTCGACGACGCGGTGTCCGGCGGGGTCGGCGATGTACGCGTCCCGGATGTTCCACTCCTGCGGCACCGTCCAGTCCAGGACCCGGGTTCCGGTCGGCACCTCGTGGACGGTGAGCGGGATGTGCTCGCCGATGATGTCCAGGGTGGCGCGCACCCCGTCGCCGGTGATGCTGCGGCAGATCGGGTAGAGCCGCTTCACCAGGTCGTGCATCTCCTCGCCGGGCCCGGTCACCGGCGCCACCGGAGGGTTTCGTCGACGGCGCCTTCGCCGGAGGCCGCGCGCAGGACCGCCAGCCGGGTGAAGCGCCGTTCGAAGTCCTCGCGGGTCAGGCCGTGTTTCCGGTAGGCGTCGGCGAGTTCGAGGGCGCCGCGCTTCACGGTCCATTCGCAGTCGAAGCCGGGGATCGCGGCCCGGAACCGGGAGAAGTCCACCCGGTACGAGCGGGGGTCGGCGCCGGTCTCGCCGGTGATCACCACTTTCGCCCCGGCCACGGCCTCGGCGACCTGTCCGGCGATCTCGGCGACCGTGACGTTGTTGGTCTCGCCGCCGATGTTGAACGCCCGGTCGTGGACGGCTTCCCGGGGCGCGGTCAGGGCCGCCGCGAAGGCCCGGGCGATATCGGCGGCGTGGACCAGCGGGCGCCAGGGCGTGCCGTCGGAGAGCACCAGGACCTCGCCGGAGAGCAGGGCGTGGCCCACCAGGTTGTTGAGCACGATGTCGGCCCGGAGCCGGGGCGAGTAGCCGAAGGCGGTGGCGTTGCGGAGGTAGACGGGGGTGAAGTCGTCGTCGGCGAGGGCGTGCAGATCGTCCTCGACCCGGACCTTGGACTCGGCGTACGGGGTGACGGGGCGCAGCGGGGCGTCCTCGGTGACCAGTTCGCCGCCGCCCGCGGCGCCGTAGACGGAGCAGGTCGAGGCGTACAGGAAGCGGCGGACCCCGGCGTCGCGGGCGAGCCGGGCCAGTCGTACGGACGCGTGGTGGTTGATGTCGTAGGTGAGGTCGGGCGCCAGGGCTCCCAGCGGGTCGTTGGAGAGCGCGGCGAGATGGATCACCGCGTCGATCCCGGTGAGGTGGTCGGCGGTGATGTCGCGCAGGTCGACCCGGTGTCCGGGCGGGTCGGCGGGCGCGGGGCCCAGGACGCAGTCGGCGAAGAGTCCGGCGTCGAGTCCGGTGACGTCATGTCCTTCGGCGGTGAGTACCGGGGCCATCACGGTGCCCAGATAGCCCTGGTGTCCGGTCAGCAGCACGCGCACGGGTCGTCCCCCAGATCGAGAGTGATCTTGTTGATGTCGAAGGCTTCGGCGTAGCGGGAGTGGCATTCGATGCCGCGGATCCTGGCGAGGCCGAGGAACGCCTCGCGGTCGTACCAGGGCCGGTGGCGCTGGGAGGGGTAGTGCTCCTGCAGCAGCCGGACCTTGCGTTCCGCGGTCTCGGGCGTCAGCGGCTGGTACGCGGCCGGACGGCCCAGGTCGCCGTCCCATTTGACGATCTCGTAGCCGAGGACGAGATGGTCGCGGAAGGCGGTGGTCATCAGCCGGGCGAGGCCCCGGTGGTCCTGGTGGGCGTCCTCGGTGCGCGGGGCCAGGACGAGATCGGGCTCGGTCCCGGCGCGTAACTCCTCGACGGCGTCCTTGGCTTCCGCCCAGTGGGCGGGCAGCCGGCCGTCGGGCAGTTTGAGTACGGTCAGCCGCAGGTCGGCGCCGGGGCAGAAGGCGGCGAGCGCGGCTCGTTCCTCCTGCTCCCGTTCGCCGCCTCCGCCGGAGAGGACCAGCGCGTCGACCCGCAGACCGGGGTGGGCGAGGCAGAGGGTGAGCAGGGTGCCGCCCGCGCCGATGGCGATGTCGTCGCAGTGCGCGCCGACCGCGGCGACGGCGGCCGGGCGACCGGCCCGGAGCCGGATCACGCGGTTCTCGTTCCGGTGCCGCCCGCGGCCGTACCGGGCCGTTCCCAGACGGTCCACGGGCGGTCGCCCCGGGTGTAGGCGGCGTCGAGCGCGGCCCGCTCCTTCACGGTGTCGGTGGGCTTCCAGAAGCCCCGGTGCCGGTAGGCCACCATCCGGCCCTGTTTGGCGAGTCCGGCGCAGCCGTCGGCGACCAGGTCCCCGTTCTCCGGGATGTGGTCGAAGACCTCCTGGCGGAGGACGAAGTAGCCGCCGTTCTCCCAGAGCGGCAGCTCGCTGACCGCGGTGATGCCGCCGACCAGGCCGTCCTCGCCCAGGTCGACGCAGTGGAAGGAGGACTGCGGCGGTACGACCATCATCGAGGCGCCCGCGTCGCGGTCGGCGAACCGGTCGATCATCTCCGGCAGCGGGGCGTCGGTGAGGACGTCGGCGTAGTTGGCGAGGAACATCTCGTCGCCGTCCAGGTGGTGCCGTACCCGGCGCAGCCGTTCCCCGATCGGGGAGGCGATCCCGGTCTGGACGAAGGTGATCCGCCAGGAGGCGATATCGGTGGAGAGCAGTTCGGTCCGGCCGTTGCTGAGGACGAAGTCGTTGGAGGCGGTCTCCTCGTAGCTGAGGAAGTAGTTCTTGATGTGGTGGGCGCCGTGGCCGAGGCAGAGGATGAACTCGGTGTGCCCGAAGTGCGCGTAGTAGCGCATCACATGCCAGATCAGCGGGCGGGGGCCGACCATCGCCATCGGCTTGGGGACGTCGTCGGCCGCTCCGTCGCGCATCCGGAGTCCGTAACCGCCGCAGAACAGGACGACCTTCATGGCTTGACCTCGACAATGCTCAGTTCCGGGATGGGGAAGACCAGCCGGCCGCCCCAGGCGTGGACGTAGGAGAGCTGTTCGACCAGTTCGTCCCGCAGGTTCCAGGGCAGGACGAGGACGTAGTCCGGCTTGTCGGCGGCGATCCGCTCGGGCGGCAGGATCGGGATCCGGGTGCCGGGGGTGAATCTGCCGTGCTTGTAGGGGTTGCGGTCGACCGTGTACGCCAGCAGGTCGGGCCGGATGCCGCAGTGGTTGAGCAGGGTGTTGCCCTTGCCGGGGGCGCCGTAGCCGACCACGGTCTCCCCCCGTTCGGCGGCCTCGACGAGGAACCGCAGCAGGTCCCGGCGGACCTTGGCCACCCGGGCGGAGAACTCGGTGTAGCCGGACAGCTCCTGGAGGCCGGCGGCCTTCTCCCGGTCCAGGACCTCGGCGACCCGGCGGGTCGGTTCCCCGGCCGCCTCGGCGGGCCGGGCCCAGAGCCGGATGGAGCCGCCGTGCGTGGGCAGCAGTTCGACGTCGACCAGGGCGAGTCCGCCGCTCGCGAGCGCCCGGGCCGCGGCGGCGACCGTGTAGTACTGGAAGTGCTCGTGGTAGATGGTGTCGTACTGGTTCAGCTCCATCAGGGTCAGCAGATGCTGGACCTCGATGGAGACCCAGCCGTCGTCGGCGACCAGGGCGCGCAGGCCCCGGGTGAATCCGATCACGTCGGGGATGTGGGCGTAGACGTTGTTGGCCACGACCAGGTCGGCCGGGCCCTGTTCGGCGCGGACGGCGGCGCCGACGGCCGGATCGAGGAACTCCGTGAGGGTGGGCACCCCGGAGTCCCGGGCCGCGGCGCCGACGTTCACCGACGGTTCGATGCCGAGGCAGCGGATCCCCCGGTCCACCAGGTGCTTCAGCAGATAGCCGTCATTGCTCGCCACCTCGACCACGAAGGCATCGGGGCCCAGGCCCAGCCGCTCGACGGCCCCGGTGACGAAGGTCCGCGCGTGCTCCACCCAGGAGGTCGAGTACGAGGAGAAGTACGCGTACTGCGTGAAGGTCTCCTCCGGGGTGATCAGCGGCGGGATCTGCGCCAGCCAGCACTCGGTGCAGACCCGCAGATGCAGTGGGTACGTATGCTCCGGGCGGTCCAGTTCGTCCGCGGCGAGAAAGCTCTCGCACGGCGGAGTGGCGCCCAGGTCGACGACGCTCGCGGTCGCCGACGAGCCGCAGAGCCGGCATCGTGTCATCTACTGCCCCCATCCCGCCCGCGCGGGTGTCCCCGGCGCGGGCCAGTGTGTCCACCGTCCTCCGGCGGCGGGCCGTCCCCGCCACCGGAGCGCACCGCGATCGCGGTGCGGTATCCGTCCATCAGTCGCTCCAGCCCGACAGCCGGGCTGAAGCCCCGCTCGTAGCGGCGCCGGGCCGCCGCGCCCAGCGCCCGGTTGACGTCCTCTCCGGCCGTGATCCGGCGCAGACAGGACGCGAGGGAGGCGGCGTCCCCGGGCCGGTGCAGCAGCCCGGTCACCCCGTCCTCGACGAGTTCGACGAAGGCGCCGTGACCGGCGGCGACGGTCGGGACCCCGGCCGCCATCGCCTCCACGACCACCAGGCCGAACGCCTCCAGCCAGGTCGAGGGGGCCACCACGGCGACCGAGCGCGCGATGGCCTCGCGGCACTCCCGGGGGTCGTAGAGACCGGCGTACCGGACGTCGTCCCGGCCCGCCGCCCACTCGGTCACCTCCCGCTCCAGCGGCCCCGCCCCGGCGATCACCAGCGGTACGCCGAGCCCCCCGGCGGCGGCGATCTCGTCCCACGCGGCCATCAGCAGCCGGACGCCCTTGGTCTCGGCGAGCCGGCCGAGATAGAGCAGTTGCTCACCGGGGCCCGAGCGGCGGGTCTCCGGTTCGGGGACGAAGTTGTGTTTCACCGTCAGCCGCTCGGCGGGCATCCCGGACCGCACCAGGACGTCCCGCTGGGCGGCGGAGATGCAGAAGAACCGCTCCACCCCGGTCCACCAGCGCCGCCGGTTGACCGAGAGGCCGATCGCCAGGGGTACGGTCGCCAGCCGGGAACTCCGGTAGCAGCCGTGCCGGACGGCGGGCAGCGGTGTCGATCCGACGCACTCGGTACAGGGCCGGCCGTCGCGGCGGAGCGTGCCGGGCGGGCAGATCTGGGTGTAGTTGTGCAGGGTGGCGACGGCGGGTACCCCGGCGTCGGTACAGGCGGCGAGTACGGCGGGCGACAGCAGCGGGAAGACGTTGTGGACATGGACCACGTCCGGCCGTTCGGCGCGCAGCCGGGCGGTCAGCTCCCGGCGGGCCGCCGGATTCCACGGCACCAGCAGCGGCACCGCGGCCTTGCCCGCCAGGGAGCGGCGGGCGATGTCGTCGCTGCGGCGCTCGAAGAGGCCGACCCGGTGGCCGGCCGCGCGCAGCAGCGCCACCTCCTGGTCGACGACGTTGTTCTCCCCGCTCGGCTGGGCCGAGGAGTAGCGGTTGTGCACCACCAGGACATCCATGCTCAGGAATACCTCCGGTCCCGGGACCAACGCGGGATCTGTCGTCGGGGCGTGGCGGGCGCCGGGTGGGGCGCGTCGGCGGGGACCGTCAGCAGGGCGGCGGCCACGGTGAGATGGAGCAGATACGGCGAGGCGTCGCCCAGGCCCGCCTCGGTGTACGACGCGATCGCGCAGTAGCTGATCAGGAAGATGGCGCAGGCCCTGGGCAGGGACGGGGGCCGCAGCAGGGCGACGCCGCCGAGGACGGCGATCGCCGCCGCGACCAGGGTGAGACCGGTCAGGCCCTGTTCGTGGTAGACGGCCAGCCAGCTGTTGTCGATCGGCAGCCCGCCGAAGGACTTGTCGCCAAGACCCACCCCGAACAGCTCCTTGAGGGTCGACCGGTCCTGGGACAGCAGCGCGTCCCAGACCTTGGCCCGGCCGGTGAGGCTGGTGAAGTTCTCCTGGCTCTGGCCGCGCAGAAACCACTCCCGGAGCGCGGAGGCGAAGCCGACCGCCGCGACCACCGCGCCCAGCACGGCCCAGGTGAAGAGGCGGCGGGCGGCGGCGCTGGTCAGTACGAGCGAGCCGATCGCCAGGGTCAGTCCGATCAGCAGACCGAGTGTGGCCGTTCTGGTGTGGGTCAGGGCGAGCAGGACCAGGGACGGCACGATGATCACCACGGCGCTGAGCCGGTCGGTCCTGCGGCCCAGGACGAGCAGTACGGTGAGCCCGGTGATCACGGCCGCGTACTGGCCGATCTGCGGCGGGGTGAGCGGCCACAGGGCGCCGACCAGCCGCCCGCCGTACAGCTCGGGCATGGCGGCGCCCGGGGAGACGGCCGCGCCGGCGACCACCGAGCCGAGGACCGCGAAGTACATCCGGATGTGGTGGCGGACGAAGGCCGGTCCGTCGCCCCACCAGCGGGTGAGCAGCCAGAGCGTGCCGACGAACAGCCCCAGCCGGGCGCAGCGGAACAGGGCGCCGAGCCCCGACTCCAGTTGCAGGCTGGAGATCACGCTCGGTACCAGCAGCAGGGTGAGCAGCAGCATGAAGGCGCTGGGCCGGATCCGCAGCCGGAGGTTGACGGCCAGCGCCAGGGTGAAGGCGGCGACCAGCGCGCCCATGGTGACCATCTGGATCAGGGAGCGGGGCAGCGGGACGACCGTCTTCGCCCCGGCGGAGCCGAGCGTGTTGAGGATCAGCAGCGCCCAGACGATCCCGACTGTCCTCGGGGTCCGGCCGGGGCGCGCCGTCCCGGCTGTTCCCGCGGCCCCCGCGGTTTCGGTGGTCCCGGTGGTTTCGGTGGTCCCCGGTGGTCCGTCGTGGCGTGGCTCCCCGGTCATCTCAGCCACCGGCCCGCGGGTCGAGGGTGCTCCCGGTGTCCTGCTGGTACGGCAGGCTCTGCCACTGCCCGAAGTCGAGTACCCGGCTCGGGTCGTGGGCGACGAAGTGCCAGGGGCCGAGATAGACATTGTCGTACCAGCGGTTGCGCTGCTCGTGGGTGATCGCCCGGGCGACCCCCTCGCCCTGGTACGGCGACCAGTCCGGGAAGGTGCCGTAGTTGGCCAGGACCGCCATCCGGTCGCATTTGACCGTGCAGCCGACGGCGGACTTGTCGAGGACGAAACGGTTTTCGTGGATCTCCACCCGCTGGGTCTTCCAACGGCAGTCGGAGAACAGCGGGGCGGTGCCGATCCCCGGCCGTACGCACCGTCCGGGCTTGTCGACGAGGCGGGTGCAGTCCCCGGAGGAGGTGTTGGCGGGGCTGTTGCAGAACCGGTCGGCGTTCTCCCAGAGGGTGATGCCGGACCAGTTGTCCTCCAGGACGTTCCGAAAGATCTCGATCTTGTCGGTACGGGCCCGGATCCGTGGTTCGCCGCCGGACTCGGAGACGTAGACGGTGGCGAAGGGGAAGCCGTCGCCGCGTTCGGCGTGGCGGCGGCCGTCGACCCGGTTGTTCCGGCGGATCGTGTTCTCCCGGACGACCGCGTTGTAGCTGGTCTCGTAGATCAACGCGGCGCCGTCATTGGCCTCGATCAGATTCCGCTCGATGAGGAAGTCGTTGTTGTTGGTGTCCGCCCACAGCCCGGCGCCCCGGTTGTCGTGGACCCAGTTGCCGCGTACGTCGGCACCGTCGACGGCCCAGAACTTCACTCCCCCGGTACAGCCGCAGCCCGGCCGCCGCCGCTCCCAGTCGCCGGTGTTGTTGCCCGTGATCTCATTGCCCTCGACCACGAGACCGCCGATCCGGCCGGTGGCCTTGTACGCGTTCATCCCGTACTGGCCGTTGTCGCGCAGACAGCTGCCGCTGACCCTCTGACGGTTCCCGGCCATCAGCCCGGCACCCGAGTTGTGCTGGATCGTCGTCCGGTCGATCACCCAGCCGTCGGCCGAGTCGTGGTTGACCACGCCTTCGTTGTGCGGGGCGACGAAGTTCTGCACGGTCAGCTGACGGACGGTGACATCGGGGGCGGTCCCGCCGAACGCGTACTGGTTGGTCCGGGCCCCGTCGAGGACCGCGCCCGGCGCCCCCAGATAGCGGTTGCCCCGTTTGGGGACGACCTGGGCATAGCGGTACGGCGGCAGCCGGTGCTCGCCGGGGCGGAGCCAGAACGTGGTGTTCGGGGGGTTGCTCCGGGTCTTGGCGGCCAGATCGCCGATCACCCCGGGGTCGACCGTGACCGCGCCCGCCGGGGCCCGGACGGGACCGGCGGCGGGCCGGTCGCAGACCCGGGCCGGGGGGCGGGCCACGGCGGTCGTCGGCGCGACGGTCGGCGGGGCCGGAACGGCCTGCGGGCCCTCGCAGCCCGTCGCCAGCAGGGCCGGTGCCGCCACCGGCACCGCCCAGTTCCGCCACTTGAACGCCACGCGCCCTCCCTGGTCGTCTCTTCGGATGTCGCCGGGCACCGCAGTCGCGGTCCGGCCTTCTCGTACGGATGCGGCGGTTTCCCGGTCCCGGCGGCGCCGGGCCCGGGATCCGCTCCGGTGTCGTCAGTCGTCCGCGCCCCGCCGAGGGGAGTCGCGGAAGCGGAGTACGGTGACGAACTCGCCGGGCGACCCGGACGACCCGGGCTGCCCCGTGGGTCGGGTGGGTGCTGTGGGTCCGGTGGGGCCTGTGCCTCCGGCCGGCCCGGTGCCGATGAGCGTCGTGGCGGGCTCCCGGCGGCCGAAACCCGCCGAGTACCAGCCCAGCGGCGGATCGGTCTCGCCCCGGTGCGCCCGCCAGTCCAGCTCCCCGGGCAGTTCGAGTACCGCCGAGCGGTTCTCGCCGTCCCGGGACCAGGTCAGCAGCGCCCGGTTCCCCACCAGCTCCGCGGTGACCGCCGGGCCGAGGTGGAACGCCAGCCGGGCGGCCCGGCGGGGTCCCCTTACCTCGTCGACCACCCGCAGCTCCCGGGCGGCGGCGTCCAGTTCCACCCGGCGCCGGTGCGCGGAGCGCCCGTATCCGTCGTGTTCGGCGGACCAGCGGGCCGGGCCCGCGTCGGGGGTGTCCACGGCCAGCACCCGGCTGCGGGCCTGCCGGAGCCACAGGAACGGGCCGCCCGAGCCGGACTGGTCGGTGCCGTCCAGTTCCAGGGTGTTGTGGCCGATGGTCGACCGGAAGTACCGCCGCCACTCGGGCTGCCCGTGATAGCAGTACGTCCCCGGGTCGGCGAGGATGTCGACCCCGTCGTGCCGGACCTCCACGGAGAGCGCGTCCGCGTGGGCGTGCGCGGCGATGGAGAGGAAGCCGTGCGGGCCGCCGTCGCAGCGGCACCAGATCTCCCCCGTGTCCCCGGGGGCGCGCAGTACGGTCAGGCCCGCGTCGGCGAAGTGAGCGGGCCGGACCGCCGGGCGGCCCCCGGCCGCTGCCGGTGCCGGGGGCCGGATCAGCGCGGCCAGCAGCGGGGTGCGGACATCGGTCCCGGTCACCTCGGGCCACCAGTCGAGCCGGCCGAAGACGGCGTCCCCGGTGGCCAGAAGGGAGCCCCAGCGGTCGGTCCCCGTACCGTCCACGACCAGGCCGTGCCCGTCGTCGGCGTCGCCCTGGCGCGGTGGCCGTAATCGGCTGTCGACGACGGCGGCGAGCGCGTCGGTCATCCGCAGCAGCTCCCGCCGGAGGGTACCGGGGACCGGCACCCGTGCCGCGTCCGCCTCGGCCACCGCCGCCAGGCCCAGCTCCAGCACCAGGCCGTGGTACTCGGTGGCCAGTTCGCGGTTGAGGCCGGAGCCGAAGGTGTTGTTCCGCAGCTCCCGGTCGAGCGACCGCAGCGCTTCGGCCCGCAGCCGCGCCGAACCGGGGAACCATCCGAACGCGCAGGCCGCCGCCGCCTGTCCGGCCGTCTCGGCGATGACATGGTTGTTCGCCGACGATCCCCGGCTGGGGAAGGCGGTCAGCCAGCGCTGGTGGTGCCAGATCTGCCCGAGCGCCACCGGGTTGTCCTCGAAGAGTCCGGCCGCGCCGGGCCAGCCGTGGAGGAGGCGGCGGATCCAGACCCAGGAGATCAGCCGGATCCCCAGCTCGATACCGCTGACCCAGTGCACTCCGCGCAGCGGCGGATTCGCCGTCCACCAGGACCTCAGATGGGCGGCGACCCGTTCGGCGTACCGCTCGTCGCCGGTGACGGCGTAGGCGGCGGCGAGCACGGTCAGGTACTGGTGCCGGGACGGCTCCCAGATCTGTTTGATGTCGCCGACCGCGTCCTCGTCCCGGTACGGGACGTCGAAGGCGTAGCCGTCCGGGGCGCGGCGGCCGGTCTTCGGGTCGTAGCACCAGTCCGGGTCGGCCAGGTCGTCGCGGTCGACGCCGAAGAACCGGGCGTGCCCGGCCAGCAGCCGGTCCGCGTCGGCGACCAGTCGTTTCACCGCGTCCGCGGGGATGCCCTCGATCGTCCCGGCGGGCAGTACGGCGGTGAACCGGGCGCCCCGGGTGACCGGGGCCTCCGGTGACGCCGCCCGCCACCGCCGTCTGCGGAGCGTGTCGCCCGCCCGGCCGCCGATCTCCCGCGGCCCCATCCGGGACAGCCGCCGCAGATACCAGCCCGCGGTCATGGTCATGGTGTCCTCGCCAGGGTCACCGGCGCGCCGGTGGCCAGCGCCTCCGGTACGGCGAGGGTGGCCGCCGTGGTCGCGGCCAGCGACTCCAGCGGTATCGGCATCGGCCCGCCGGTCCGTACGGCCGTGAGGAACGCGTCGAGCTGGGCGCGCTGGCCCTTGTCCCGGGCCTTGGCGATCCTCGGTCCGGTCCACCGCTTGCGGCCGTACACCGAGGCGCGGACGAAGTCGTCGAGCCGGAGCGCCCGGCCGTCCGCGACCAGGTCCAGGGTCTCCTTGGGGAAGCCGGAGGGACCGGTGGTGACATAGCCGATGGTGGCGGTGGAGCCGTCCGGATAGCCGAGGACGACCTGCAGATCGGCGTGGCCGGGGGTGGCGGTCGCGTACACCGAGACGGGGTCGGCGCCGAGCAGCCAGCTCACCGTGTCGACGAAGTGTCCGCCCTCGCCGGTGAACCGTGAGCCCTCGGTCGACTGCCGCAGATACCAGCTGCCGTGATCCAGTCGGCCCGCGTTGACGAGGTACCGGACGTTCGCCGGTCCGCTACGGGTGCCGAACCGGCCCCGGGCCTGGCGGAGCAGGGGGGCGAACCGGCGGTTGAAGCCGACCTGGAGCCGGTCGTTGCCGGACTCGTCCACCGCGGCGAGCACCTTGGCCAGTTCGTCCCGGCCGAGCGCCAGCGGCTTCTCGACGAAGACCGTCTTGCCCGCGAGCAGGGCCCGGCGGGTCAGTTCGGCGTGCGAGCTGTGCCGGGTGACCACGAAGACCGCGTCGATCGCGGGATCGCCGAGTACGGCGTCGAGATCGGTGGTCGCCGCGGCGAAGCCGAACTTGTGGCGGGCGTTGGCCGCGGAGAGCGCCGTCGTGGTGACGACCGTCGACAGGTTGACGCCGTCGCGCCGGGTCAGATGCGGCAGCAGCATCGACGTCGCGTAGTTCCCCGCGCCGACGAACGCCAGCCGGACCGGCGCCCCGGCGGCCCTGGCCCGGACGGCGGTCCGGGCGCCGGAGCCCTTCGCCCCGGGGGCGGTCGCCGCCGGGGGCCGTACGGGGGCGGCCGGGGCGGTGTCCGAGACGTTCGGGGTCTCCGGGGCGCCGGAGGTGTCGCGGGCGTCGGAGGTGTCGGAGGTGTCCCCCGTCTCCCGGGCGGTCCCGTCCGCTCCGGCGGCCCCCGTGTCCTCGGACTCCGCGGCGGCCCCGGCATCCGTCGTCGGCCCGGTCTGCCCGGTCTCTCCGGTCTGCCCGGCGGTCCCGGCATCCGTCCCGGCCGGTTCCGCGTGCCCGGTGTCCGCCGTCGTCCCCGTGTCCCCCGGGTACCGGAAGAGCACCGCGACGGCCTTCAGATCGCCGTCCTTCAGCCGCCGGTACGTCTCCACGGCGGTACCGAAGTCCGCGATATGGGAGATCAGGGGCTCCACGTCGATCCGCCCCCGGGCGATCAGATCGAGGAAGCAGGCCAGATTGCGGCGCTCGGTCCAGCGGACGTAGCCGATCGGGTAGTCGCGCCCCTCCAGCTCGTACTCGGGGTCGTAGCGCCCGGGGCCGTAGGAGCGGGAGAACCGGACGTCCAGCTCCTTCTCGTAGTACGCGTTCCAGGGCAGGTCCAGCCGGCACTTGCCGATGTCGACGACCCGGCCCCGGTCCCGGCTCAGCCGGGCGGCCAGCTCCACGGGCTGGTTGCTGCCTCCGCCCGCGGCCAGATACACCTGGTCCACTCCGTGGCCGCCGGTGAGTTCGGCGACGGCCCGCTCCACGGCCGTGGAGCCGGGATCGCCGCAGGCCGCGGCGCCCAGCCTCTCGGCCAGCTCGCAGCGGGCCGGATCCGGGTCGGCGCCGACCACGACCGCGCCCGAGGCCGTCAGCAGCTGCGCCACGAGCTGTCCGATCAGGCCGAGGCCGATGACCAGCGCCACCTCGCCGAGCTGCGGTTCGCCCCGGCGGACGCCCTGCATCGCGATCGCCCCGACGGTGCCGAAGGCGGCGTGGCGGGGCGCGAGTCCGTCCGGGACCCGGGCGTAGAGATTCCTCGGCACCCAGTTCAGTTCGGCGTGCAGCGCGTGCTCGTTGCCCGCGCAGGCCACCAGGTCGCCGACGGCCACGTCGTCGATCCCGGTACCGACCCGCTCGACCACCCCGCACAGCGAATAGCCCAGCGGGGTGTAGGAGTCCAGCTTGCCCATCACCTTGCGGTAGGTGGGCCCCACCCCGTTGGTGGCGACGCTCTGCACCACCTTCGCCACCTGGTCCGGCCGGGAGCGGGCCTTGCCCAGCATCGACATCCCGGCCTCGGACACCTTCATCAGCTCGGTGCCGGTGGAGATCAGCGAGTAGCCGCTGCGGACCAGCACACCGCCCGGCTTGCACCCCGGCACCGGCACGTCGAGCAGCGCCAGCTCGCCGCTCTTGTAGTTCTGTACGACCTGTTTCACCGAAGTCCCTCTTGTCTTGGTTGTCCGCTCGGTCTCTACGCCGTCAGGGAAGGGGCCCGGCCCGCCTCGGAGGTCGCGCCGCGATACCAGTACTCCAGGGTCAGCACATGCCAGAGATGCTTGGAGAAGTCCCGCTGTCCGGCGGCGTCCTCGGCGGCCAGCCGGGCCAGCGCGTCCCGGCGCAGCAGCCCGGATCGGACCAGTACGCCGTCATGGATCACCTCGCGGACCAGCGGCGCCAGATCCCGGCTCATCCAGGCCCGCAGCGGCGCGCTGAAGAGGCCCTTGGGCCGGTAGACGATCTCCCGGGGCAGGATCGAGGTGGCCGCCTCCTTGAGTACGGCCTTGCCCTGCCGTCCGACGATCTTGCGGTCGCCGGGTACGGCGAAGGCCGCCTTGACCACCTCGACGTCGACGTACGGCACCCGTACCTCGGTGGAGGCCGCCATGCTCGACCGGTCCGTGTAGGCGAGGTTGAGGCCCGGCAGGAACATCCGGGTATCGCCCAGGCACATCCGGTTAACGAAGTCGTCGAGGTCGTTGTCCCGGTAGACGTCGGCGTGTTCGGTGAGGACGTCCTCGACCGTCCCGGCCAGGTCCGGATCGACCAGGGCGAGCAGCTCGTCCCGGTCGTACATGGTGTAGCTGCGCCGGAAGGCGGTCTCCTCCGGCAGATCGGCGAAGGAGAGGAACCGTTTGGCGAACCGCACCGACCGGTAGCCCCGGCGGGCCGACGCGACCGGCAGCCGGTCCACGGCCCCGGACAGACCGCGCCGCAGAGGCCCCGGGATCCGCTGGTAGCGCAGGGCGAGCAGATTGGCCAGATGCTTGCGGTAGCCGGCGAACAGTTCGTCGGCGCCCATCCCGGAGAGCATCACCTTGACCCCGGCGTCCCGGGCGGCCGAGCAGATCAGATAGGTGTTGATCGCGGCCGGGTCGCCGATCGGCTCGTCCAGGTGGTACGTCATCTTCGGCAGCAGATCGAGCACCTTGGGCGCGATCTCGATCTCGTGCAGTTCGACCCCGAACCGGCGGGCCACCTGCCGGGCGTAGCGCAGATCGTCCGGCATGGCCTCGAACCGGGCGTCCTCGGCCCGGAATCCGATGGTGTAGGCGGAGATCCCGGGCCGGTCGCGGGCGGCCAGGGCGGTCAGATAGCTGGAGTCGAGCCCGCCGGAGAGAAACGTCGCCACCGGTACGTCGGAGAGCAGATGGCGCCGGGTGGACTCCGCGACCACGGCGGCCACGTCCGGATAATCGCCCGCGTCGGCCCGGTCGCGGGCCTCGGCGGCGACGTCCCGCAGGTTCCAGTACCGGCCGCGCTCGATCCGGCCGTCGGGGCGGCAGCGCAGCCAGCTCCCCGGCGGCAGCTTCTCCGCCTCGCGGAAGGCGCAGCGGGAGTCGGGTACCCAGTAGTAGAGGAGGGACGCCACCAGGGCCGCGTGGTCGACCTCCAGTGTGCCGCCGGACACGGCGGCCAGTGCCTTCAGTTCGGAGGCGAAGAGCAGGCCGTCGCCGCGCCGCAGGACGAACAGCGGCTTGACGCCGAGCTGGTCGCGGGCGAGTACCAGCTCCCCGGTCCGCTCGTCGAAGACCGCGAACGCGAACATGCCGCGCAGCCGGGGCAGGCAGTCCGTGCCCCAGCGGCGCCACGCCTCCAGCAGGACCTCGGTGTCGGAGGTGCCGCGGAAGCGCACCCCGGCGGCGGCCAGTTCGGTACGGAGTTCGGGCGCGTTGTACAGCTCGCCGTTGTACGTCAGGGCGAGGCCGTCCGAGACCATCGGCTGCGCGCCGGTCTCGGAGAGGTCGATCACGGCCAGTCTGCGGTGCCCGAGGTGGACCTCCCCGTCACCGGCCGGATGGCTGTACCGGCCCGCCCCGTCGGGTCCCCGGTGGGCGAGGACGTCGGTGAGCCGGTCGGTGACGGCCCGCCCGTCCGGCCATCGGTATGCGCCTGCGATGCCACACATGTTCTACCGCGCCTCCTAGTCGCTGTCCGGGACCCGCGCGGCGGGCCTGGGCGGCCGCTCCGTCCGCGGCCGGCCCGTCTGGTTCTGCGGCGCCTGCCGCTCGGTCAGCGGCCGGCCGGTCCCGTTCCGGGGAGCGGGCCGCTCCTGGGCGCCGACCGGCGCGGTGGGGGTTCCGTCCCACAGCGTGCCGTCGGTCCTGTCCCGGGGATCGGGGTCGATCAGCACCACCCCGATCACCGGGACGCGCTGGTCGGCGAGTTGCCGGGCCACGGTGTGCAGCCAGGCCGCGCTGCCGTGCCCGGCGCGTACCACCAGGACGGCCCGGTGGCCCAGATGGCGCAGGTCGGTCCAGGCCGTACCGGGCGCGACGGAGCCGACCCCGATCCGGCGGGTCCGCGGCGGTACGGACTCGGCGGCCTCGCCGCCGACCACGGCCGGGTCCTCCGGCGTTCGGCGGCTGTCGGCCAGCTCCTTGCCGGGCAGCCCGTCGACGAGGACGACCGGGCCGTCGTCGGCCAGCTCCCGGGCGAGGCCGAGGGCGATCCGGCCCGTGCCGCGCGCGCAGCCCAGTTCCAGCAGCGAGACCGGTTCCGCGGAGCCGCGTACGGTACGGGCCAGGGTGGCAGTGAGCCGGTCCCGCTCCGCCCGGACGCCCCGGCGCCGCCAGGGCAGGACCGGGAGGCGGGGAGCGCGGCGCAGCTCGGCGATCACCGAGGCTCCGAGGTGGGCCGCGATCTCCCGGCGCAGTACGGGCCGGTCGGCGACCACGGTGCCGACCGCGGCCCAGGCCAGTCCGACGACCAGCCCGAGAACGAGTCCGATGGCGGCGTTGGTGACGGCGGTTCTCGGCAGGGAGTACCGGACGGCGCGCGGGCCGTCCACGATCCGGGTTCCGGCGACGACCCGGGGCGTGCCGGTACGGGCCTCGGCGGCGCGCTGGTCGAAGTCGGCGATCCGGGAGTTCAGTTCGGCCCGGCGGGCGTAGAGCGATTCGGTGCTCGCCGCCGACTCGGGGGCGCTCTCCGGCGCCCGCTTCCCGATGGCCGCGTTGACCCGGGCCAGTTCCTCCCGCATCCGGTCGCGCTGTTCGAGCAGGGCGTCGGCCTCGGCGGCGGCGGCCTCCCGCATCCGCCGGACGTGGTCGGCGACGAACGCGTCGGCCAGCGCCTGCGCCCGGGCCACAGCCTGGGTGTCGTCGGCGCCCTCGGCCTCGATCCGGAGCAGGTTGTTGGTGATTCCGGCGGCCCGGTACCGGCCCATGAACTCCTCGGGATCCTCGGTGGACTTGAGGGCCTTCAGGGCCTCGGCCGCGATCCGGGTGGTCCCGAGGAGCGCGACATCGGTACGAATCAGGGTGCCGGTGTCGTTGGGATGGTCCTCCTGGTGGGCGACGAGCACCGTGGTCGTGGCGGTCGGCGGCGGTGGCAGCAGGACCGCGACGGCGACCCCGGCCAGCAGCCCGAGCAGCGCCACCGACGACCAGAGGCGGCGGCGTCTGCGGACCGCCACCACCAGTGCGTGGAGGTCCAGCAGGGGGGAGGCGGCGTCGGACGGTGGTGGCAGTGGTAGTGGGGTCGTACGTGTCGTCACACCGGCTCTCCCGTCGTGCGGCCGCCCGCCGCGAGGGCCGGAGCGGGGTCCTCGGCGGCGGTCCGGCCCGCGGGGCGTGCCGTACGGTCCCGGACCGGGCCCGCCACGACGACGCCGACGATCTCGTGTCCGCCGTCCGCGCACGCCTCGGCGATCGCGGTCAGCTCACCCGGGGTCCGGCTTCCGGCGGTCAGCACGATCAGGGCTCCGGACTCGGTGTCGCGGTCGGGCACCATCGGCCGGTCGGCCGGGACCCGGACCATCCGGAGCCGGGGATCGGCGTCGGCCTCGGCGACGAGCCGTCCGGCGGCCAGGGCGGCGATCTCGTCCCCGTCCGGGACGACGACCAGCAGCCGGCGGGGGGCGGGCAGCCGCTCCCGGAGCCGGGCGCACACCCGCCGGTAGCGGATCCCGCGGCTGGCCTCGTCCCCCGAGGTGTGCGGGGCCGGTACGTCCCACCGGGTGTCGATACCGAGCAGCCGGCGGATCAGGGCTCCCCGGCCTGCGGGTCCCGGCGCGTCCGCGACCCGTTCGCCGGGGACGTCGACGGTGCCCAGCGGGGTGGACCCCAGCGCCGCGGCGATCTCCGGTTCGGTGCGCGGTCTGCGGTTCATCCGGGCGGCGGTGAGCTGGACGACGACCGCGAGCAGTACGGCCAGTACGGCCCCGGCGGCGATCAGCTGGGTCCTGGTGGGCGGGGCCTCCCCGGCCGGCCGGGTCGCGGGCCCCATCACGACCATGCCCGCCTTGTTGGCCGCCGGGTCGGCTTCCTCCAGCTTTCTCATCGCCTCTTCCAATGCGGTACGCAGCTTCTCCAGCGCCGTACGGGCCTGCACGCTCTCCACGCTGCGCCCCGGGTCGGCCGCCTCGGCGAGTTCGGTGATCCGGCGGTTGGTCTCCGCCACCTTCCGCCGCAGCGCCTCGGGGCCCGTGGCCGCGTCGGACTCGGTGTCGTCGCCCGCGATCCGGGCGGCGAAGCCGATGAACTGCTGGGCCACCCGGTCGGCGAGCTGCCGGGCCCGTTCCGGGGTCTCGGCCGTACCGGAGATCCTGATGATGTTCCCGTCGGTGGTACCGGCGCTCACCCGGTCCCGCAGTTCGCCGCCGCCGACGCCCGGCCAGCCGAGCGCGGCGGCCGTCCGGTCGACCACCGCCGAACTGGTCGCGATCTCCACCTGGGTGAGCAGCTCGCGCTCCTCCCACTGCCCCGGCAGCAGGACCGACGCCGACGAGGTGTAGCGCGGCGGGAAGAGCGCCGAGGTGCCGTAGCCGAGGATGGCACCCACCACGGCGAGGACGGTGAGCAGCCGCCAGCGCAGCCGGAGCAGCCGCCCGATCGTCGCCAGGCGGATCGTGTCATCGGTCAAGAGCGCGGCCACTTCCCTTTCCGGCCTGATCGCCCGCCGGTACGGCGGGGTTCTCCCGGACGGCAGCGGCATAGGCGGCGAGCAGCGCCGTCTGCGAATTCCGCCAGGACAGCGGCCCGTCGACCCGTTCCCGGCCGATCCGGCCCATCCGGGCGCGCCGGTCGGGGTCGTCCAGCAGCAGGGCGATCAGCCGGGCGAACTCGGCCTCGTCGTCGTCGGGGGCGTAGACGGCGGCGTCCCCGGCGGAGACCCTGGCCTCCTTGAGGTCGAAGGAGACGATGGCCCGGCCCATCGCCATGTACTCCAGGACCTTGTTCATGGTCGACACGTCGTTGAGCGGATTGCACGGGTCGGGCGAGAGACAGACGTCCGCGGTGGAGAGACAGCGGACCAGGTCGGCGTCGGGGATCCGGCCGGTGAACTCCACCTGGTCGGAGAGCCCGAGTCGCCGGGAGAGCTCCACCATGGCGTCGAAGGCGTCGCCGGAGCCGATGAAGACGGCGTGCCAGTCGGTCCTGCCCTGTTCGTCGCGGAGCTTCGCCAGGGCCCGCAGGGCGTAGTCGACCCCGTCCTGGGGGCCCATGACGCCGAGATAGCAGAGCAGATGCGGTTTGCCGCGCTTCAACCCGGGCTCGGGCGGCACCGGCTGGAACCGGTCGGTCACCGGCGCGCTGCGGACCACGAAGACGTCCTCGGGGCGCCGCCCGCCGCGGCGGATCGCGACCTCCCGGTAGCTCTCGTTGGTGGCGATGACGATGTCGGAGACCCGGTACGTCAGCCGTTCCAGGGCGCGAACGGCCCGGTAGAGCAGGTCCTCGCCCCGGTCGAAGCGGGAGAGGTACAGCTCGGGGACCAGGTCGTGCTGGTCGAAGACGAACCGGGCGCCCCGGCGCTTCAGCCGGAGGGCGGGCAGGAAGAGGAGATCGGGCGGGTTGCAGGCGTGGACGACATCGACCGGGCCGACCCTGCGGGCCAGCCGGGTGGTGTGCCAGAGCGCCGATCCGTACTCCCGCAGATAGCCGGCCGGGCCTCCGGTGGCCGCCCGCAGCGGATAGCGGAGGATCCGGATCCCGTCGATCTCGATCTCGGGTTCGGTGTCCCGTTTGGTGCCGCGGGGGCAGATGACATGCACTTCCCAGCCCGCGTCGCGCAGGGTCGTGCACTCCTGCCATACCCGCCGGTCGAACGGCACCGACAGGTTCTCCACCAGGATCAGGGCGCGTCGTTTCACGCGGTCGCCGCCGTTCGGTTCACCAAGCAAGGCCCATGTACCCCGGTTCGGCCCGGCGCGCCTCGGCGTCGGGAAGGCGGACGAGGTCGATCAGTACGGGGCCCTCACCGTGCGGCAGCCCCGACAACACGGCCGGATCGCTGGTGCCGACGATGCAGACCTCGGCGTGTTCGAGGACCTCGGCGACGGAGTCCGCGAGCAGCTGCGCCAGATGCGGCAGCCGGGTCTCGATGTATTCGCGGTTGGCGCCGAGCAGCCGGGAGAGGCTCACATTGGCGTCGTGGATCCGCAGGTCGTAGCCCTTGCCGAAGAGCCGCTCCGCCAGCTCGACCAGGGGGCTTTCGCGGAGGTCGTCGGTGCCGGGTTTGAAGGAGAGGCCGAGGAGTCCGACCCGGCGCTTGCCGGTCCGTTCGACCAGTTCGACGGCGCGCTGCAGATGGGCGGAGTTGGAGGGCAGGACATGGGCCAGGATGGGTACCGAGACATCGGCCCGTTGCGCGGCGTGGACCAGGCTGCGTAAGTCCTTGGGCAGGCAGGAGCCGCCGAAGGCGAAGCCGGGCCGCAGATAGGCGGGGCTGATGTTGAGTTTGCGGTCGGCCAGGAAGACGTCCATCACCTGGTGCGAGTCGACGCCGAGTGCCTGGCAGACCGCGCCCAGCTCATTGGCGAAGCCGATCTTGAGGCCGTGGAAGGCGTTGTCCGCGTATTTGATCGCCTCGGCCGTCGGCACGGGCACCCGGAACACCTCGCCGGGTAAGCCCTCGTAGAGCGCCGCCACCGCGTCGCCGTCGGCGGGACCGAGCTGGCCGATGACGGTCTTGGGCGGGTCGAAGAAGTCCCGCACGCTGGTGCCCTCGCGCAGGAACTCCGGATTGACGGCGACCCCGAAGTCCACCCCGGCGGTGCCGCCCGCGCTCTTCTCCAGGATCGGGACCAGCAGATTCATACAGGTACCCGGGAGCATGGTGCTGCGGAAGACCACGGTCTGCCGGCCGCCCCGTTCGGCGATCGCGGCGCCGATCTGCTCGGTGACCCGCTCCAGATAGGTGGTGCACAGACTGCCGTTGGGCTCCGACGGCGTACCGACGCAGATCAGGGAGATCTCGCTGCCCTCGATCGCCTCGCGGACGTCGGTGGTGGCGCGCAGCGCCCCGGATCCGACGACCCCGGCGATCAGCTCGCCGATCCGTTCCTCGACCACCGGGGCCTTGCCCTCATTGACCAGGTCGACCTTGACCTGGTTGACGTCGACTCCGATGACCTCGTGCCCCAGCTCGGCCAGGCAAGCGGCCGATACACAGCCCACATAGCCGAGCCCGAAAACGCTGACCCTCATGCCCTGTCCCTCCGCCCGGGCAGGCCCTGGCGGCCTGCCGTCCGCACACCGGCCCGACGACGTTCCCCGTACATCAGTAGGCCCCCTGCCCGTGGACCACCGCGCGCAGCGTCTTCCACAAGATCACCGTGTCCAGGGCGAGCGACCAGTCCTCCACATAGCGGAGGTCCAGCCGGACCGCCTCGTCCCAAGGCAGATCGCTCCGTCCGCTGATCTGCCACAGGCCGGTGAGTCCGGGCTTGACCAGCAGCCGGCGTCTGATGTCGGGGCCGTACGCGGCGGATTCCTCCGGCAGCGGCGGGCGCGGGCCGACCAGCGACATCGATCCGGTGAGTACGTTGAACAGCTGCGGCAGCTCGTCGATCGAGTACCGGCGCAGCACGGCTCCCACCCGGGTCACCCGCGGATCCCGGCGGAGCTTGAAGAGCAGACCGGCGCCCTCGTTGCGGTCGGCCAGCGCCGCGCGGGCCCGGTCGGCCCCGGCGATCATGGTGCGGAATTTCAGAATGGTGAACTCCCGGCCGTCCTTGCCGACCCGGCGCTGGCGGTAGAACGCCCCGCCCCGGCTGTCGGCGAGGACGAGCAGTCCGACGAGGACCATCAGCGGCGCGAAGACCAGCAGCAGGATCGCGGCGCCCATCCGGTCGACGACGGCTTTGACGGCCCGTCTGCCGCCGGTGAAGGTCGGCATGCTGACCCGTAACAGGGGGATGCCGAGTACCGCGTCGACATGGAGCCGCGGCCCGGCCACCTCCATCAGTACGGGCGCCACCACCATCTCGGCGTCGCTGCCCTCCAGATTCCAGGCCAGCCGTTGCAGCCGCTCCGGTGACCAGTGGGGATCCGGGGTGATGGCGACGACCCGGTAGCCGTCCCGGCGGATGTGGTCGGCGACGTCCGCCAGTCGGCCGACGACCGGCACTCCGTCCAGCTGGTCGCCGTCGAGCCCGTGGCCGTCGGTGGTGCATACCGCGTCCACGCGCCAGCCGAGGTGCGGGAACTTACGGGCCCGGGTGATCAGATCGCGTACGGTCTCCGGGCTTCCGGCGGCGAGTACGGGCCGCAGGCACTCCCCTTCCTTCCGCTGTTTGTGCAGCCTGAGCCGGAGCAGATACCGCGCGGTCATGGTGACGAGGGCGATCGCGGGGATCGCGACGAAAATCCAGAGCTTGATATTGCGCGAGGTGAGGGCGATCCCGCCGAGCGCCAGAACGACGGCCGCGGCGAAGAGCGCGCGGCCGAGCCGGCGGAATTCCTCGGCGCCCTGACCGAGTACGGCCGGTGCCCATGACCGGCTCACCGCGAGCGCGCCCAGAATCAGCAGCTCGGTGCCGAAGGCGAGAATTCCCCATTTCTCGTGCCAGTTCGCCGCGTCCCGCGATCCGAAGAAATTACCGATCGACGCCACCACGAAGGCGGTGGCGAGGGTATCGCTGGTGATCACGGTACGGCGGTACCGTTCCTCCCAGTCGATCGCCGAGTCGCTGATGGTCCCGTTCGCCAGCCGACCGTGCGCGGACGGCCCGGCCTTCAACGGGTTGACTAATCCCCCCTGCTCCACAGAACCCCCCAGGTAGCCGACAATCCGATGTGCTCACCTGACACTGTGCTCGGCCACGGGGAGGCCCCCGCCTCCCCGTGGCATGCCGTCATTCCCCCAGCGGAAGGCCCCCGCCTTCCGCATATGACGTCACCGCCGTTACGGCGCTTTTCGAACAGCCCGTCCAACGGCGGGGCCTGTCGGCCCCGCCGGGTTCACAAGGTGCGCGGAGCCCGTTGAAAACCCCGGATGCTCCCCGCACCCGACGTACCCTCCCGGGCCCCAGAAATCGAACACTTCCGGGCCCGGCGCCGGGACGCGACAACCACCGTCCATAGCGCCGGATCTATAGATCATTAGCGTTCGTCTCCTGCCCGAACGCCTGAAGCACGGTCAATCTAGACCATCGCGGCCGGGATGGAGAGGGGATGTGGACAACTTGTGGTCAAGCTTTGAAATAAGCTCCACCAGTCGGTCACCAATCGGGGACACCTCTCCGACGAGGACATGTCATGTGACCTGCGAAGACGCCCGCTCAGCGGGGTACCGACACCCGCGCCGCGAGCCGGTTCCGGCCGTGAGGAACGGGTGCCGTCGAAGCCGCCATCACGCGCCCGGTCCGTCGATACGGAGCGAAGGCGGACGACGGAGACGGCCGGGACACCGCCCGTCGGGGCCCCGGCGCGCCCGGCAGGCGGAGGAATCCGGAGCCTCGCGGACCCCCCGGCCCGGCGGACGCGCCGTCACCGGGCCCGGCTCGCCCGGGGATCCTGGGCTATTCGGTAGCCGAGACCGGGAACGGTGTCGATGACCGGCGGGGCCCCGAGCTTGGCGCGGAGCTTGCTGATGGTGATCCGTATCGCGTTGGTGCGGTAGCCGGTCCTCTCCTCCCAGACCTGTTCGAGGAGATCGTCATGGCTCACGGCGATACCACTCGCCCCGAGCAGAACCTCCAGTACCGCCAGCTCCTTCCGGGTCAGGGGGAGTAACCGGCCGTGCCGGGTGGCCTGGCGGCGGGCGGTGTCCAGCACGAGACCGGCGTGCTCGATCACCGGCGGCAGGGCCGGATGCACCCGGCGGCCCAGGGCGAGGACCCGGGCCAGCAGTTCGGCGTACTCGAAGGGCTTCGGCAGACAGTCGTCCGCGCCCAGCGCCAGCCCTCCGACCCGCTCCGCTACGGTCCCGCACGCCGTCAGCATCAGCACCCGGGACGGCAGCCGGCGCTCGACCATCCACCGGCACACCTCGTCACCGTGGACGCCCGGCAGCTCCCGGTCGAGCACGACCACGTCGTAGTCGCGGGATTCCAGCTTCGCCAGCGCCCCCGTCCCGTCGTACGCCACATCCACCGCGATCGCGTCGCGCCGCAGCCTCCCGGCGACCCGCTCCGCCAGGTGTTCCTCGTCCTCCACCAGCAGTACCCGCATGTCTCCTTCCTATCTCAGACCCCCCTTTCATCCGCGTATGGAAGAACGGATAAGGCGACGAAACGCCCATCGCCACTAGAACGAACTCCGGTCCGGCCGCCCCCTGTCGCCGTCACCGTCACCATCGGTAAACGGCCGGGCTCTGCCCCGGGGCGGCCACAACCATCCGACCGAGAGAGGCACATGACATGCGACTCACCAGGAAACGGACCGGCCGGGCCACCGCGGCCACCGGCTCCCTCACCGCCCTCACGGCCCTCGCCGGGGTCGTGGCGCTGGCCGCCCCGGCCCATGCCGTCGTCGGAGGGGAGGACGTTCCCGCACCGGAGAGCTGGATGGTCTCCCTCCAGACGAAGGACGGCGCGTTCTGCGGCGGCACGCTGATCGACGACAGGTGGGTCCTGACGGCGTTCCACTGCGTGGCCGACGGCGCCGTCCCGAAGGACGCGATACACCTGCGGATCGGCAGCCCGGCCACCGGCCGGGGCGGCACCGTCGCCAGGATCAAGAGGATCGTCCATCACCCCGACGCCAAGGCCACGGAGACCGAGATCTCCGGCCCCGACCTCTCCCTGCTCGAACTGGAGAAACCGGTCCGCGAGCGGCCCGTACCGCTCAACGGCACGACACCGGCGACCGGCACCCCGGCCCGGCTGCTGGGCTGGGGCAACACCTGCGCCGACGCGGTCTGCGTCCCGGAGCGGCTCCAACAGCTCCAACTGCCGCTGCGCGCGAAGGTCAGGGACAAACTCCGCTTCGAGGACGAGCGGTACCGCGGCAGCGGGCCCGGCGACTCCGGCGGCCCGCTGGTCGTACGGTCGTCCGGCAAGGGCTGGCGGCTCGCCGGGGTCGTATCGTCCGGTATCAATACCGACACCCTGGCGATCTCCTCCTTCACCGACGTGGCCCAGTACCGGAAATGGATCGACCGGACCGTGAAGCGGCCGTACGGCTCCGGGCCCCGGACGGCCTGACCGGCCCCGCCCCCGGCACGCTCGGGACCGGGCCGAGGGGGCGGCCCCCGCCCCGGTCCCGAGCCGTACGGCCCCTGGTCCCCGCCCGGGTCAGGACGCGACTCCCACCACCTCCCGTACCGCCGCCGGATCCACGGCCAGCGCGAGCACCGCGTGCGCCAGATCCGCCCGGCCCACGGTGAGGCCGCCGGGCACCGCTCCGCCGATCCGGGTCCGGTACTCCCCCGTCAACGGCCGGTCCGTCAGCCTCGGCGGCCGGACCACCGTCCACTCCGCGCCCGCGGCCCGGATCTCGTCCTCCATCACCGCCAGATCGGCATAGACCTCCCGGAAGGCCCGGCGCACCAGCGGCAGCACCACCCGGCGGTACAGCACGCCCTCCCCCTCCGGGGGCGGCCCGACCGGCGTGGCGCTCACCGCGACGAAACGCCGCACCCCCTCCGTATCGAGGGCCCGGAGAATCGCCCGGGTCCCGGCGGAGGCGATCCCCGCGGCCTTGTTGTTCGGCGCGCCGAGCGCCGAGAGCGCTGCGTCGTGTCCCGCGACGGCCGGGCGCAGCGCCGCCGGGTCGGTGATATCGGCGACGACGATCCGAAGCCCCGCCCGCTCCCGGTCGGGCAGCCGCCGGGGATCGCGGACGACCGCGGTGACCTCGTGTCCGGCGTCGAGCGCCTGCCGTACGAGCTGTCGGCCGGTGCCGCCGGTCGCCCCGAAGACCGTGTACCGCATGGTGTCGCCTCTCCCTGGGTGGGTAAGTACTCACTCACCTATAGGGTGAGTGAATGCCCACTCCGGAGTCAACCCGCCCCACCCGCGAACGGATCGTCGACGCCGCCGAACATCTGCTGCGCACGGCGGGACTGGCCCGCACCACGACCAAGGAGATCGCGCGCGAGGCCGGTTGCTCCGAGGCGGCGCTCTACAAGCACTACCGCAGCAAGGAGGAGATCTTCGTCCGGGTGCTGCGGGACCGGCTGCCCCGTCTCAACCCCCTGCTGGACGAGTTGGGCCGGGACCCCGGCACCCTCGGCGTGGCGCACAACCTCACCCGCGTCGCCGAACACGCGGTCCGCTTCTACCGGCAGAGCCTTCCCCTGGCCGCCTCCCTCTTCGCCGAACCCGCCCTCAAGAAGCGGCACTTCGAGGGCGTACGGGAACTAGGCCAGGGCCCGCACATCCCCTTGGTGGCTCTCGCCCGGTATCTCCGCGCGGAACGCGACCGCGGCGCCCTGCGCCCCGACACCGACCCGGACGCGGCGGCGGCGCTCCTCCTCGGCGCCTGCTCCCAGCGCGCCTTCGTGTACGACGCCGACGAGGGCATGCCGCCGCCGCGGTCCACCGAGGAGTTCGCGGCGGACCTCGTCCGTACCCTGCTGCACGGACTGCTCCCCGACACCGGCCCCTCCTGACGCGCCCCCGCCCCGGCCACCGGATCGCGTCGCCCGCCGGGAGATCCGGGCCCTGTGGACAGCGCCGCGTCCCCGGCCACAACCTGATGGGGCCGAACCCGGTTCACCCGTACCGGAGTCAGCCGAGACAGGAGTACGTCATGAGGAACGCCGTCGCCCCGCATACGCTCCACGGCTCGGGCCGCCACGGAGTCATCGCCCTGCACGGCTGGTTCTCCGACCGGAGCAGCTATCTGCCGCTCTTCCCGTACCTGGACACCGGCGGCTTCACCTGGGCCGCGATGGACCAGCGGGGCTACGGCGAGGCGCGCGGGCTGCCCGGCCCGTACACCACCGAACGGATCGCCCGCGACGCCCTCGCCCTGGCCGGCCATCTGGGCTGGGACACCTTCTCCCTGGTCGGGCACTCCATGGGCGGCAAGGCGGCCCAGCACGTCCTGGCCCTCGCGCCGGACCGGGTACGGGCCCTGGTGGGCATCTCGCCCGTCCCCGCCTCGGGCGCCGGACTCGACGACGCCGCCCGGCGGTTCTTCGCCTCCGCCGCCGACGATCCCGACGCACGGCGGGCCATCATCAGCACCACCACCGGCGACCGGCTGCCGGGCCCCTGGCTGGACCACATGGTCCGGCTCTCCCTCGCCAACTCCGACCGCGAAGCCTTCGCCGCGTACCTCCCCGACTGGGCTGGGGAGGACTTCTCCCCGCTCGTCCGGGGCAGTTCCGTACCCGCCCTCGCCCTCGCCGGGGCCCACGACCCCGCGATCTCCGCCGACGCCCTGCGCGCCACCTGGCTCCGGCACTACCCCCGGGGCACTCTCGACGTACTCCCCGACACCGGGCACTACGCCATCGACGAGACCCCGCTCGCCCTCCTCGCCCGGATCGAGAACTTCCTGGCCCCGTTCACCCCCGGCACGAACGGCTGATCCGCGGGCGGGTCCGTCCGAGCGGTCAGGCCGTGTGCCCCGGGTCCAGTTCGGCCAGCAGGGCGCGGACGCGGCGTTCGATCTCGTCGCGGATGGGGCGGACGGCGTCGACGCCCTGTCCGGCGGGGTCGTCGAGGGCCCAGTCGAGGTAGCGCTTGCCGGGGAAGACGGGGCAGGTGTCGCCGCAGCCCATGGTGATGACGACATCGGATTCACGGACGGCGTCGACGGTGAGGATCTTCGGGGTCTCGGCGGAGATGTCGATACCGGCCTCGGCCATGGCGGCGACGGCCGCCGGGTTGACCTCGGCGGCCGGGGCCGAGCCCGCGGAACGGACCTCGACCCGGCCCCGGGCGAGGTGGGCGAGCCAGGCGGCGGCCATCTGGGAGCGGCCTGCGTTGTGGACGCAGACGAAGAGGACGGACGGCTCGGGACCTGGGGTGTCGGGCACGGCGGGCTCTCTCGTCTCCGGGCGGCCGGGCCGCCGACGCCATCGGCACTCACTGGTAACGGTGAGCGATGGGCATGAAAGTATCAGCGAATGCTGACTTCAGTCGATCCTGATGTGATCCGCGCGCTGGACGATCCGCTGCGTCTGCGGATCGTGGCACTGCTGGCCCACGAGACGCTGTGCACCACACATCTGGTGGCGGAGACCGGCGCCCGGCAGACCAATCTCTCGAACCATCTGCGGGTACTGCGCGAGGCCGGGGTGGTCGAGACGGAGCCCTGTGGACGATTCACCTACTACCGGCTGAGGCCCGAGGTGTTCGACACCCTCGCGGGGCGGTTCGCCGAGCTGGCCGACACCGCCCGCGCCCACGCCGACCGCAAGCGGCCGTGCTGATGGCCTCGGCGGACACCACGGCACCCGACGCTCCCGAAGGGGCCTCGATCACGGCGCGGCTCTCCACCCTGGACCGTTATCTGGCGGTGTGGATCCTGCTCGCCATGGCCGCCGGACTCGGCCTCGGCCGACTGGCCCCGGGACTGAACGACGCCCTGACGAAAGTGGAGATCGGCGGGATCTCCCTCCCGATCGCGCTGGGCCTGCTGATCATGATGTATCCGGTACTGGCCAAGGTCGGCTACGACCGGCTGGACGCGGTGACCGGGGACCGGCGGCTGATGCTCTCGTCCCTGGTCGTCAACTGGGTCCTGGGCCCGGCGCTGATGTTCGCGCTGGCGTGGATCTTCCTGCCGGATCTGCCCGAGTACCGGACCGGGCTAATCATCGTCGGCCTCGCGCGCTGTATCGCCATGGTGATCATCTGGAACGACCTGGCCTGCGGCGACCGGGAGGCCGCCGCCGTCCTCGTCGCGCTGAACTCCGTCTTCCAGGTGGTCGCCTTCGGTCTGCTGGGCTGGTTCTATCTCGATCTGCTCCCCGGATGGCTCGGCCTCGGCGACGGCGCAGGTCTCGACATCTCCCTGTGGGAGATCGCGCTCAATGTCGCCGTCTTCCTCGGTGTCCCGCTGGCCGCGGGATTCCTGACCCGCAGAATCGGCGAGAGGAAGCTGGGCCGGGCAGGGTACGAGTCCCGGTTCCTGCCGAAGATCGGCCCGTGGGCGCTGTACGGGCTGCTGTTCACCATCGTGATCCTCTTCGCGCTCCAGGGGAGGACGATCACCTCCCGGCCCTGGGACGTCGCCCGGATCGCCCTGCCGCTGCTGGTGTACTTCGCGGTGATGTTCTTCGGCACCTTCGCGCTGGGCAAGGCACTGGGGATGTCGTACGAGCGGACCACGACGCTGGCGTTCACGGCGGCGGGCAACAACTTCGAGCTGGCCATCGCGGTGGCCGTCGCGACCTTCGGGGTCACCTCGGGGCAGGCCCTGTCCGGGGTGGTCGGACCGCTGATCGAAGTGCCGGTACTGATCGGCCTCGTATACGTCGCGCTGGCCCGGCGGAAGCGGTTCGCGCGGGACTGATGGGGCCGGTCAGTCGGCCGACGCGCTGATCAGGATCTTGCCCATGGCGGCGAGGACGGACGGCTCGACCCGGTAGTAGACCCAGGTGCCGCGCCGCTCGGAGGTGAGCAGACCGGCCTCTTTCAGCTTCTTGAGGTGGTGGGAGACGGTGGGCTGGGAGACCCCGACGTCGGAGATGTCGCAGACGCATGCCTCGCCGCCCTCGTGGGAGGCGACGGCGGAGAACAGCCGGAGGCGGACCGGGTCGCCGAGCGCCTTGAACATCCGGGCGGCGACCTCGGCCTCCCCGGCGGTCATCGGGCGCTCGGTCAGCGGCGGGCAGCACGGCACCACACCGCCCGGCTCGGCGGTCCCGATCAGCGGCGGCACCTTCGCGTTCGACATCTATCTATGTTGACACATGTCGAATCAGAACGGCGGATCACCAGCCCCGGGAAGCGCCGCGAACGCATCGCGTCGGCGACATCATTTCGATGAACATCTATGTTGACGCTTGTCGAATCAGGTGCGACGCTGACCTCACAGGCCATCGACGGATATCGAAACAAGCAGGGAGTCACCGTGCAGACGCCAGTCGGCCCACCCACCACCGCACTGCCCGTCGTCGTGATCGGAGCCGGTCCCGTCGGTCTGGCCGCCGCGGCACAGCTGATCGACCGGGGCCTCGAACCGCTGGTACTGGAGGCCGGGCCGCGGGCCGCGACGGCGGTCCGTGAGTGGTCGCACATCCGCCTCTTCTCCACCTGGGCCGAGCTGACCGACCCGGCCGCCGGGAAACTGCTCGCGCCCACCGGCTGGACCGGGCCGGACCCGGCCGTCTGTCCGACCGGCGGGGAGTGGGTGGCTCACTACCTCCAGCCGCTGGCCGACGCCCTCGGCGACCGGGTCCGCTACGGGGCCCGGGTGACCGGGGTGTCGCGGGCGGGCCGGGACCGGATCGTGGACGACGGCCGCGAGGCCCAGCCGTTCGTGATCCAGCTCGCCCAGCCGGACGGCCGGGAGGAGCGGATCGCCGCCCGGGCCGTGATCGACGCGTCCGGGACCTGGTCCGCGCCGGGCCCGGCGGGCGGCGGCGGACTGCCCGCCCTCGGCGAGGGCGCGGCGGCCGACCGGATCTCGTACCGGGTCCCCGATCTGACCGACCCCGAGGTCAGGGCCCGGTACGCGGGACGGCGTACGGCCGTGATCGGCACCGGGGCCTCCGCTTTCACCGCCCTGGCCGCACTCGCCGACCTGGCCGGGGCGGACGACGGATCCGGTACGAGGACGGTATGGATCCTCCGCCGCGGAATCTCCGGCTCCACCTTCGGCGGCGGTACCGCCGACCAACTCCCCGCCCGGGGCGCCCTCGGCCTCGCCGCCAAGAAGGCGGTCGACGAGGGCCACGCGGACGCCGTCACCGGCTTCCGTACCGAGGCGATCGAATACGACGACCGGGGCCGACTCGTCCTGGTCGCGGAGGACGGCCGCCGCCTCGACCCGGTGGACGAGATCATCGCCCTCACCGGCTTCCGCCCCGACCTGTCCTTCCTCTCCGAGATCCGCCTCGGCCTGGACGAACGCCTCCAGGCACCGGTCGCCCTGGCCCCGCTGATCGACCCCAACCAGCACTCCTGCGGCACGGTCTATCCTCATGGCCACCGCGAACTCGCCCACCCCGAGCAGGGGTTCTACGCCGTGGGCATGAAGTCCTACGGCCGCGCCCCCACCTTCCTCGCCCTCACCGGCTACGAGCAGGTCCGCTCGGTCGCCGCCGCCCTCGCGGGCGACACCGAGGCGGCCGACCGGGTCGAACTCACCCTCCCCGAGACAGGCGTGTGCGGCGGCTCCGGCCTCTTCGACACCGCCACCACCACCGCCGCCGCCGATCAGGAACCACCGGGCGGCTGCTGCTCCGCGCCCGAACCCGGGGCCCTCCTCCGGCTCACCGCCACCGACCGGCCTACGGAGCGGGGCACCGCTCCGTAGACCGGCGCGCGGTCGGCGCGGCGGCCCCCGCCGGTGCGGCAAGCGACGGCGGGGAAACCGGGCCGATCAGCGGCGCCCGACCGGGCCCGGGTGGACCGGGTCCAAGGAGGGGTAGTCGGTGTAGCCCGCGGCTCCGCCGCCGTAGAAGCCGTTCGGTCGTATCTCGTTGAGACCGGCGCCGATCCGGCAGCGGGTGACCAGGTCCGGGTTGGCGAGGAAGTCCCGGCCGAAGGAGACCAGGTCCGCGCCCCGGGCGAGGGCGTCGGCGGCGGCCTCCGGCTTGTCCTGGTCCGCCGGGAGGGGGGTGACCATGAGCGCCGTGGGCCACAGCTCCCGTAGCGCCGCGTCGAGTTCCGTACCGGTCTCGCCGTGGTGCAGATAGGCGAGCCGGAGTGGTGCGAGGGCCCGGACGAGCGCCGGGTAGGTGCCGTACGGATCGTTCTCCGTCAGATCGCCGAAGGGGTTCGACGGGGAGATCCGGACCCCGACCCGGTGCGGGCCGACGGTGGCGGCGACGGCGCGGGTGATCGCGACGGTGAGGCGGATCCGGCCCTCGGTATCCCCGCCCCAGCGGTCGGTACGGAGGTTGGCGTTCTCCGCGAGGAACTGGTGGAGCAGATAGCCGTTGGCGGCGTGGATCTCCACCCCGTCGAGCCCGGCGGCCGTGGCCCGGCAGGCGGCGTGGACGAAGTCGTCGATCAGCCGGCGGATCCCGTCCTCGGTGAGCGGGTCGGGGGTGACGGCGGGGACCCGCCCGCCGGGGGTGTGGACGAGGGTGTCGGCGGCGACCGCCGAAGGGGCGACGGGCCGGACGCCCGCGGGCAGGAAGCCGGAGTGGGCCAGCCGGCCCGCGTGCATCAGCTGGAGGAAGACGCGCCCGCCCGCCGCGTGGACCCGGTCGGCGACCCGGGCCCAGCCGTCCTGGTGGGCGTCGGTGAACAGACCGGGCGCGTCGGGGCCGATCGCCCCGGCGGCGGCGGGGTGGGTGCCCTCGGCCACGATCAGTCCGGCCGAGGCGCGCTGGGCGTAGTAGTCGGCCATCAGCGGGCTCGGGGTGCCGTCGGCCGCCGCGCGGGCACGGCTCATCGGGGCCATGACCATACGGTTGGGCAGGGTGAGGTCACCGAGCCCGATAGGCTCGAAGAGGGCGGCGGGCGCGCGCACGGGAGACGTCCTTTCGTGGGGCGGGCGCGGTCAGAGGTTCCAGGTCTTCGCGAGCAGTTCGTAGGAGCGCAGCCGGGCGTCGAAGTCCCATGCCTCGCCGAGGATCATCAGCTCGTCGGCGCCGGTACGGTCCACCAGCCCCGCCAGGCCCTCGCGGACGGTGCCGGGGGTGCCGACGTACGACTCGGCGAGCATGGCGTTCACCATCTGTGCCTCCTGCGGCGACCAGAGCGCGTCGATGTCGTCCACCGGCGGGCGGAACTCCATACCGCCCCGGAAGTGGGTGAGGAACTTCTGCTGGAGGGAGCTGAAGATCCGTACGGCTTCGCGCTCGGTGTCGGCGACGACGGCGTTGGCGGCGACGATCGCGTACGGCTTCGCCAGCGCCGCCGAGGGGCGGAATTCGGCCCGGTACCGCTCCAGCGCGGGCAGCAGTTGATCGGGCGAGAAGTGGGAGGCGAAGACGAACGGTAGTCCGTCGCGGGCGGCGAGTGCCGCGCCGAAGGTGCTGGAGCCCAGGATGAAGACGGGCACACCGGAGCCCTCGCCGGGGATGGCGCGGACCTTGCGGTCGGCGTCGCCGGGGGCGAGATAGCCGCGGAGTTCGGCGGTCAGCTCGGGGAAGTCGGCGCCGCCGCGGTGCTCGCGCCGCAGGGCGCGAGTGGTCCAGGGGTCCGTGCCGGGTGCGCGGCCGAGGCCGAGGTCGATCCGGCCCGGGTGGTAGGCGGCGAGGGTGCCGAACTGCTCGGCGACGACGTACGGGGCGTGGTTGGGGAGCATGACGCCGCCTGCGCCGACCTTGATGCGCTCGGTGGCGGCGGCGACCTGGCCGATGATGATCGCGGTCGCGGAGGACGCCATGGCCGGGGTGTTGTGGTGCTCGGAGATCCAGAAGCGGCGGTAGCCGTACGCCTCGGCGGCGCGGGCCAGCGCGACGGTGTTCGCCAGGGCCTCGGCGGCCGTCCCGTCGGTGCGGATCGGCGAGAGGTCAAGGACGGAGAGCGGGACTCCGGTGGGGCTGTTCATATCCGTTTTCTTTCGGTGTACGGGGATTTCCGATGGGTTCGGGCCCCGGGTGGTCGGTCCGGCCGGGGCCGGTGCGGTCAGGAGAGGTCCGGGACGGCCTTCCCCACGAGGCCGCTCGCGCGGACGGCGGCGGTGTCCGCGGCCGTCCGGTCACCCGCGCGAGGCGATACGCGGACGAAGGCCGTCCGCGGCACCCGGCCGGAACCGTGAGGGAGTTCCGGCCGGGCGCCCCGCTCTTCCCGGCCGCGGATCCTCAGATCCGCGGCTTCGGGTGCGGCGGCGACACGTCGAAGGACGAGTGCGCGCCGCCGAGCGCGCGGGACTCGGGCAGCCAGGAGGAGATGATCAGGCTGGTCCGGTCCATGAGCCGCTCGGCGCCGAGCGCCTCGGGCAGGAAGCGGCCGAAGGCGTCGAGACGCTCCAGGTACTCCAGGCCCTGGGAGACGGCGACGGCGGGATCGGTGTCGCCGGACTTCTCGGCGACGGTGAGGATGCCGATCTGCTTCTCCTCCGGCTGGAACATCAGCCAGACGCTGGACAGGCCCTGCTTCTCGGCCTCGTCGCGGATCGCCGGGTACACCTCGGCCAGCAGCCGCTCGACGTTCTCGTCGGTGTAGGAGTAACGCTCGAACCGGTTGACGTGGTGGGAGGTGGCCATCGGCTTGAAGTCCTCGGCGCCGGTGACCTTCCAGTAGTGCTTGTCCACTCCGGGGAAGCGGGACCAGAACTTCACACCCGGCTCGGGGAACAGCTCCTCGTTGGTGAAGTGGTCGTAGTCGAGGACGTTCTCCCAGGTGTCGAAGAGGTAGCGGCCGCCGATGTACTTGACGCCGGTGGCCGGGTCGAAGCGCAGCGGGGTGTACTTGTGGCGCATGCCAGGACGGATGTCCATGTTGGGGCGCTCGCGCTCCAACATGTCGGCGATGTCCTGGGTGGAGTAGCGGTCGTCCAGGGGGAAGTCGGAGGTGAAGGCCGCCTCCGCCTTGATGGGTCCGGTCTCGTAGCCGCGGACGTCCATGACATTTCCTCTCTCGGATACAGCGGGTAGGGGTTCCCGTACGCTCCGGCCGGTTAACCGGACCGCTCGGTCATGTTTTGAACCGTAGCACAGAACCTGACCGCGCGGTCCGCTTAGCTTCAGGAATGTGACCGATCGGTCCGCTTATGTACGATGGAGCCATGCAAAGAGCCGACGCCGTACGCAACCGACGCCTGCTGATGGACGCCGCCACCGCCGAGTTCGCCGAGAACGGCATGGATGTGTCGATCACCCGCATCGCCACCCGCGCCGGGGTCGGCAAGGGAACCGTCTTCCGTCACTTCGACACCAAGGAACAGCTCCTCGCGGAGATCTTCAGCGACCGCCTGGAGGAGCTGGTGACGGCCGGGGAACGGCTCGCCGACTCCGACGGCCCGGCCGCCGCGCTCTTCGAGTTCATGACGATCGGTACGGAGATCCAGGCCCGTGACCGCTCCTTCTGCCAGGCCGCGGCCGCCCTCTCCCGTTCCGAGGCCACCGTCCGCACCTCCCGCGAGCGGCTCGCCGACATCGCCGACGTCCTCGTCACCCGCGCCCGGGAGACCGGGGCGATCCGCGACGACCTCACCGGCCTCGACGTCGTACTGCTGCTCAGCGCCGCCTCCCAGGCCGTCCTCAGCATCAGCCAGGAGGCGCCCGGTCTCTGGCAGCGCTATCTCTCCATGATCTTCGACGGCCTCCGCGCCCCGGCCGCCCGCCCACTGCCGGTGCCCTCCCCCACCCGGGCCCAGTTCACCGGATAGTCGTACCGCCGGTCCTCACAGGTTCAGGGCCAGACCGACTCCGAGGGCGATCAGCGCCGCCGCGATCGCCAGAGCGCCCGCCCTGGTGACATGGGTGCCGGGCGAGGTGGCGCCCTCGGCGCCCAGGGCCAGATGCAGGAAGAAGCCGCCGGACTGGGCGAGCACCCCGACGATGAGCAGAATGCCGAACAGCCACTCGACGCCGGAGGAGAACCCGGCCCGGGGCAGGTAGAGGAAGTAGACGAGGGACAGCGTCAGCAGTACCCCGGCATGGGCGTGCCCGGCTCGGAAGAACCTCTCGCGCAGCGGGGTCAGTTCGCCCTTGCGGGTGGTGATGAACGTGAGCAGTCCATGACCACCGAACTCCACGGTCACCAGTGAGAAGACCGTGATGATCGGCAGCAACTCGGATGCTTCCACGGCGGATCGCCTCCGGCTGTGGGGACGGACGGAACGGGGCCACGGTAGGCGCCCCGAGCGGCGGGACAGCGGTCGCCGAGCCGTCTCGCAGGGCTGTTCACCCGGTTACGCGGCGACCGGGTGCCGGGCGGGCACGACCCCGGCGGGGCTGGCCCCTCGGCAGCGGGCCCGCCCCGTGCGCCCCGCACACATCGGTCCGCCGTCGTCCTCGTCCGGCACGCTGGAGTGCTTCCGTACGCGGGTGGGCTCCCCGCCGGGTTCGCGTGTCGCGGGCGGTGCCTCCTCGTTGGCCGTGGTGCGGTGGGCCGATACCGGAGGACGGGACACGGGTGTCTCGTCGGAACGAGGAGACACAGATGGGCGAGACCGAGCGGGTCAGGGGCGGCGTCGCGGGACGCCGGGGCGCGAGGGCCGCCGTGCTGGGGGCGGTGGCCGGTGCCGCCCTGCTGCCGGCCGGGACCTCGTACGCGAATATCGTCGGCGTCGGCAACGCGGCGTTCGGCAATACATGTGCCAATACGGGTGACACCCGCTCCGACGGTGCGACGGTCGCCGGGAGCGGGGTCGGAACCGGAAACCTGGCCGGTCTGCCGCTGCAACTGACGCGGAACCAGTGCGGCAACAGCGGCATCGTCTGTACGGCCCTGTTCCGGGCCAGCGTATGACCCTGGCCGGGGCTCCGCCGGACGCGCCGGCAGGGGACCGGGCCGTGACGGAACTGCTCGCCCTCGGCGGCCGGGCCCTCACCCTGCTGCGGCAGTGGGTCGCCGCCGAGCCGGACCACGGCGTCGCCCGGGCGCTGCTGATGCTGACCACCGGCGACCGGCTCGACGACGCCACGCTCAAGGAGCAGCTGGCGATCGCCTACCGGGACGCCACCGCCGCCGGAGAACGCGAGACGAGCCTGGTGTACGGGGTCTTCCTGCACACCCACCGGCAGTACCGGATGACGGCCGATCACCTGGCCGCCCATTTCGACCGCTGGCCCGCCGACGAGACGGCCGGGCTGATGCTGGACGCCTTCCCCTCCTGCGAGGACGCCGCCTACCGGGCGCACGGCGAGGCCCTGGTGGAGCAGCACGCCGCGCTCGCCGGACCGGACAACTGGGCCTGGACCAGCTGGCTGGCCGCGACCCGGGCCGAACAGGGCCGGGTACGGGAGGCGTACGACCTGGCCGAACACGCCCTCGGCCGGTACCCCCGCTCGGGCGTCGCCGCCCACGCCCTCGCCCACGCCGGACACGAACTGGGCACAGGCACCCGGGGCATCGACTTCATCGACCAGTGGCTCGCCGAGGACCCGCAGGCCATCCAGCTACGGCATCTGAACTGGCACGCGGCCCTGCACTCCATCGCCTGCGGCGACTTCGCGGCGGCCCGCCGACGCGCGGACGCAGCCCTGCCGCCGTCGGACGTCGGCATGCGCGCCGCCACGAACTGGCGGCTGCTGCTGGCCGGGCAGACCCCCGCGGGCCGCAGCGACCCGGCCCACGTACGGGAACTGCTCGCCGCGCCCGGCGGCACGGCGGAGATCTTCCACACCTTCAATCTGGCGCTCGCCCTGGCCGTCGAGGCCGCCACCGACGATCTGAACGCCCTGGCCCGCCGGGCCGCCGCCGACGACCGCCCCGACTACCGCGATGTCCTCGCCCCCGTCGTCCGGGCCCTCGCCCACCTCACCGCGGGCCGCCCCCGCCAGGCCGCCGAACTGCTGACCGCCCTGGGCGAACGGGCCGAACGGATCGGCGGCGTACGAGTCGAACGCGAGATCATCCAGGACACCCTCGCCCGCGCCCTGGCCGACGCGGGCGAACCCGAACGCGCCGCCGCCCTGCTCCACCACCGCACCACCACCCGACACCACCACACCTACGAGCGGCATCTGCTCGCCGCCGGTCCACCCGCCGTATGACTTGGGGCCGATGGGCCCGACGGGAAGCGCCGTGAGCCGCCGTTGACGCCCCTCGCGCTCGCGCCCCGACCGGGTGCCGTCCGAGGACGGGCCGCCGGTCGGGGCGCCGAGGGAGCGGGGTCAGCCGGCGAGGCTGAACTCGCCGCCGCCCGCGATCACGGAGACGCTGCTGAGGCTGTTCACCGGTGTGGTGAGGGCGGTGCGGTTGGTGGCCGTACCATCGCCGAGCTGGCCGTTGTTGTTGTAGCCGACGGCGCTGACCTTGCCGTCCCGGTTGAGGACCAGGGTGTGGTAACCGCCCGCCGAGACGGCCCGGATGCCGGTGGCGCCGTCGAGGACGATGGGGGCGGGGCGGTTGGTCGTGGTGCCGTCGCCGAGCTGACCCTGGGCGTTGTAGCCCCAGTTGCTCACCGTGCCGTCGGCGAGCCGGGTGACGCTGTGGTAGATCCCGGCGCTGATCTCCCGGGCGGTGGTGATGGTGTCGGTCTTCACCGCGACGAGCCGCTGGGTGGTGGTGTTGTCGCCGAGTTGACCCTCGGAGTTACGGCCCCAGGCCCAGACGGTGCCGTCGGCGAGCCGGGCCAGGCTGTGCGCGTACCCACCGGCGACACCGCGGACGTTGGCGAGTCCGGTCGCCGTGACGGGCGTGGTGCGGTTGGTGACGGTGTTGTCACCCAGCTGACCGTTGCCGTTGGAGCCCCAGGTCTTCACCGTGCCGTCCGCCAGCACGGCGATGCTGTGGTACGAACCCGCGGCGATGGCCTCGACGTTGGTGAGCCCGGCGACGGTGACCGGGGTGGTGCGGTTGGTGACGGTGTTGTCACCGAGCTGACCCGAGGTGTTGAGCCCCCAGGCCCGTACGGTGCCGTCCGCCAGCAGCGCCAGGCTGTGGTAGTAGCCGGCCGCCACCGCGACCACGCCCCGGAGCCCGGTCACCGTGGACGCCTGGTCCTGCGGCGACGCGTTGCCGATCCCCAGCTGGCCTTCCGCGTTGCGGCCCCAGCTCTCCACGGTGCCGTTGGAGAGCAGTGAGAGGCTGTGGTTGTACCCGGCGGCCAGCGCGTCGATATCGCTGCCGGTGGCGCCTGGAATGGTCACCGGCTTGTACTTGGCGCTGGTGAGGGTACCGCCGAGCTGGTAGTTGTCATTGGCACCCCAGCCCTTGAGACGCCCTTCCTGAGCGGCGGCGGTCCCCGCGGGGAGCGCCGCCCAGGACCCCAGGAGCATCAGCAGACTCAACAGGACGGCGGTAAGACGCCCACCGGACCTCTGGCCTTGACGACGTACGTACAAGGTCGTTCCTTACTGATCACGCGGCACAAGCGCATACCCGTACCGCAGTCGTTACAGTGCGCACCTTGTCTATCACTTTGCGTAACGCCTTGGGGGTCGCGCCACCGCGGCAGGGGGGCAGGGGGTGCTTCCTCGGGGATAACCGCCCACCCACGCGCGGGCGTTCACAGTCGGCACAGGAGGCGCGGGCCGTGGCGCCGTCACCATGGCGGGAAAGCGGCCTGTTGACACCGGTCCCGTGGTGGGACGGCGGGTACGGTACGAGAACCCCGCCCGGTGTGCCCGTACCGGCGCCCCGCGCGGCGCACGCCCCTCGGCACATCCGGTCCGCGCGTTTCCCGCGCGCCGCCCGTCAGGCGGGGACGGGTTCAGGACCGCCGCCGGGCCGTGCGCCTTCGGGTTCAACGTCCGCATCGGCACCGGCTGGTACGTGATCGCGGCCGGGCACTGCATCGACATCAGCCAGTACGTCTGCGACCGCCGGAGTCCCTGGCCGCCCGATCCGCCGTTCGGCCGGGCCGTACGGACGCCTTGGCGGCGCCGCTGAACATCCGCCGGTCCCCCACCGTGACGGCATGCGCCCTCACCGACTCGGGCACCGAGGTACTGCTGGTGGACGACGCCTACGCCGATGAGCCGCGCGGCCATGTCAAAGGACTGATCGCCGGATACAAGGCACCCCGCCCCTTCGCCTTCGCCGAATCCCTGCCCCTGACCGCCACCGGCAAGATCCTCAAGCGCTCCCCGCGCCGGACGCGCGGCGGGGAATGAACGAGGCGGCGGCGGGCGCGCCTTCGGCCTCCCCGGCGGGCCCGCCGCCGCACTCGGCGGAGACCGGGCGACCGCTCGCACCGTACGCGCGGGCGGTCGTCCGTCTTGACCCGGCGGCCCGCGACCGGTAGTCAATGCTGGCGGCTTTGGTATAGACCAAAGCCTCGTATCGACCGGTACGGTTCGCGCTCATTCCCCCTTCTCGGGAGGCAGCAATGCGAAGACCACTGGCGTCGTTGATCGCCGCCGTCCTCGGACTACTCACCCTGTTAAGTGCCCCGACCGCCGCCGCCACCAGCCCCTTGGCGCTGGTGACGGCGGAGTTCCGCAAGACCTCGTCCTGGGAGAGCGGCTACCAGGGCACGTACACGATCAAGAATCACAGCCGTACGGCGCTGGACGGCTGGACCGTCAACTTCTCCCTGCCCGCGGACACCACCGTCTCCACCCACTGGGACGCCCGGCTCACCCGCGACGGGGACCGGTACAGCTTCCGCGACGCCGGCTACAACGGCTCGCTCGCCCCCGGGTCCTCCACCACCTTCGGATGGGTGGCCCAGGGCAGCGGGATACCCGGGCGGTGCGTGGTCAACAAGGGCGGGCCCTGCGAAGAGGACTCGGACATCACGCCCCCGACGGTGCCCTACGGCGTCCATGTCGCCGCGGTCGAGGGCGGAACGCTCACGCTCGCCTGGACGGCGTCGGTCGACGACCGCAGCCCGGTGGTGGACTACGAGATCTTCGTCGACGGCGTCCGGCACTCCACCCTGACCGGTGTCACCTCCCACCGGATGACCGGGCTCCGGCCCAACACCACCTATATGTTCCAACTGCTCGCGAGAGACCTGGCGGGCAACCGGTCGGCCCTGAGCAACCCGGTAAGGGGCACCACCGGGGACCTGAGTCCGCCGCGGACCCTGCCCACCGCGCCGTATGTGGACATGGGCGCCTGGCCCACTCCGAGTCTGGCCACCCTGGCCTCGGACAGCGGGCTCAAGAACTTCAGCCTGGGCGCGATCACCGCACCGACCTGCAAGGCGATGTGGTTCAACACCTACGACCCACGCACCGGATGGGCCAAGGACGACATCGACGCCCTCCGGGCCGCCGGCGGGGAGGTCAAGGTCACCTTCGGCGGTGCGGGCGGCCGGGAGCTGGCCCAGAACTGCGCGTCGGTGGACGCCCTGTTCACCGAGTACGACGCGGTGGTCAGGCAGTACGGCCTGCGGTACGTCGACTTCGACATCGAGGGCCCGGCCGTCGGCGATCCCGTCTCGATCGCCCGCCGCTCGGCCGCGCTCGCCCGGCTCCAGCAGGCGCACCCCGGGCTCCGGATCTCGCTCACCCTGCCCGTCACCCCCTCGGGACTGACGCCGACGGGTCTTTCCGTGGTGGCGTCGGCCCGTGACGCGGGCGTCGCGCTGGACGTGGTCAATGTGATGACGATGGACTACTTCCTGGTCATCGACTACGGCGACGCGGCCGTCCAGGCCGCCCAGGCCACCGTCGCCCAGTTGAGGTCGCTCTATCCGAACCGGACCGACGCCCAGCTCTGGGGCATGCTCGGGGTCACCCCGATGATCGGCGAGAACGACGACCACCAGATCTACGACCAGGCCGACGCACGGCAGCTGGTGGCGTTCGCCCGGAGCAGGAACCTCGGCATGATCGCCTTCTGGGACGTCACCCGCGACCGCAACGCGTGCACCGGACACCTCTCCCTGTGCACCAACGTCCCGCAGTCGCCGTACGAGTTCTCCCGGATCGTCGGCGCCTACCAGGGCTGACGGGGGAGACGCCGGACCACGCCGTCCCCGTCAGCGGTCACCGCGGCGGCACGGCCGTCGTGCCGGACGGGTCCGCCGATACCGACCGGCGGACCCGTGTGGTGTCGGCCGTACGGCGCCGGTACGCCCGCGCCCGGTCAACGGTCCGGCCCGGCGGCCCGGGTGACCGCGTCCGGGAGGCCGTCGCGGACCGAGGCGATCAGGGCCCGGCTGGCGTCGCGCGCGGCGGCGCTGCCCTCGACGGGCGCGCGGCCCGCGCGCTGGCCCAGAACGACTCCGATGACGAGCCGGGGGGTGCCCGCGATGTTCTGGGTGGCGGCCCAGACGAGATTGCCGCCCGCCGGGGTGGAGGAACCGGTCTTCAGCCCGATGACACCGTCACGGCCCAGCAGCTTGTTGGTATTGGGGATCCGTACGCCGCCGGGCGGGGTCACGGCGGGCATGGCCACGATCGCCCGGAAGGCCGGGTCCTTCATGGCGGCGCGGGCCAGTTTCATCTGGTCGTCGGCGGTGCTGCGGGTGTCGGACTCGATACCGCTGACCCCGGTGTAGGTGGTGTCCGCCATTCCGAGTTCGGCGGCGGTCCGGTTCATCTTGTCGACGAACGCCTCCTGGCCGCCCGCGTCCCAGCGGGCCAGCAGCCGGGCCACGTTGTTGGCGGAGGACACCATCATGATCTCCAGCAGTTCCCGCTGGGTGTAGGTGTGTCCGGCCAGGACGGGCGCGGCCGATTCGACGGCGGAGAACGCCTCGTCGGCCGCCTGCTGGTCGGCGACGATGCCGGGCCCCGTACTGCCGCCCTTCAGCGGGTGCTCCTTGAGGAGTACATAGGCGGTCATGACCTTCGTGACGCTGGCGATCGGGACGGGGGTCTGCCGCCCCTTGGTGCCGAGGCTGCCGATGCCCTCGACGGCCACGCTGGCCTGGCCCTCGTCCGGCCAGGCCAGTGCCACCGCACCGGCGGCACCGGAGCGGGACGCCCCGTCGTCGGCGGCGGGCCGCGCGCACGCTCCGGTGAGCAGCGCGCCGACGACGAGGGGGACGAGGAGCAGACGGCGGCGGCCGGGGAGCGCGGCGGGACGGGCTCCGCGGCCCGGCGGAGTGTGGCGGCGAACGGTGGACATGGGGGACACCTCCGGTGATTCCGGGTGCCGGCGGGCACCTGGAATCACCTTCGGGGAGTCGTTCTTCGGTACCGGTGCGGCGCTGTTTCCACCGCCGCGTAGCTGTGTTGCCGTTGCGTTTCACCCCGCGCCGACGGCCGTGCGGTCGTACCGGCGAGCAGTCGTACCGGCGTGCGGCCCGTAGCGGTTCCGTACCGGCATGCGGTCGCGCGGTCGTACCGGGGTGCGGTCATACAAACGTGTGCGGTCGTACGGGGACCCGGCCGTGTGCGGTCGTACGGCCGTACGGGACCCGGCCGCGCGGCTCCGGGCCGCGACGGGCTACAGGTCGAGGGTGGCCACGGCGCCGCCGTCCGGGGCATTGGCGAAGGTCAGCCGGGCGCCGAGGACCCCGGCCTGCCCCTGGGCGACGGTCAGTCCGAGCCCGTGCCCGCTCCCCCGATCGCTCGTGCCGGTACGGAACCGCTGCGGGCCCTCGGCGAGCAGTACGGCGGGGAATCCGGGGCCGTGGTCCCGTACCGTGATCCGGTTCCCGGTGACGGTGACCTCGACGGGCTCGGCACCGTGCCGCCGGGCGTTGGCGACGAGGTTGACCACGATGCGCTCCACCCGGCGCGGATCGGTCTCGACCGGGACGGCGTCTCCGGCGGGGACCGTGACCACGACCCCGGGGCCCGCCTCCAGACGCCGTACGACATCGGTGACGAACTCGCCGAGCGGCACGGTGTCGAGATCGGCCCGTTCGATGCCCGCGTCGAGCCGGGAGATCTCCAGCAGATCCTCGACCAGCGCGTTCAGCGCCCGGACCCGGTCGCGGAGCAGAAGGGCCACCTCGTCGTCGTCGGGCAGCAGTCCGGCGGTGGTGACCAGGCCCATCAGCGGGGTGCGCAGTTCGTGCGCGACATCGGCGGTGAACCGCCGCTCGTTCTCCAGTCTGCGCTGGAGGGCCGCGGCCATCTCGTCGACGGCGGCCGACATCTCCGTGACCTCGTCGCGGGCGCGGCCGGGGCTGCCGATCCGGGCGTCGAGATCGCCGTCGGCGATCGCCCGGGCGGTACGGGCGCCGTGGCTCAGCCGCCGGATGATCGGTTCCGTGGCCAGCGCGGCGAGCGGGACGACGACGGCGAGGGCGACGAGGACGGCGGTGACGATGGACCGGTCCTGGAGTTGGAGGCTGCGCTCCTCCAGATACATATCGGTCCTGACGATCAGGATCTTGCCGTCGTCGACGGTGGTCGCCGCCCACATCCAGTGCCGGTTGGGCTTGTCGACCTCGTACCAGATACCGATGCTGCCGCCCGCGCGCCGCTGTTCGGCCAGATCGCGCAGCAGCGGCGCGGGGGTCTCGTCCGGGGTGCGGAGATCGACTGCCGGCCGTCGGCTCCCCGACCGCTCGTACTGCTCCGCCGAAGTCTCCAGCTCGGCGGTGACCCGCTCGCGTCCCACTCTGATCAGCCGGTCCCGGTTGTCGTCCCGGACCAGGAACGCGATCACGGCGGCGACGGAACAGCAGGCGAGGGCGGTCAGCGCGGCGATCTTCCAGCGCAGGGCGCGGGGGTTGAAGAGGCGCACGGCGTTCAGCCGCGGACGAGTTTGTAGCCGAAGCCGCGGACGGTCTCGATCCGGCCGCCGCCGATCTTCTTCCGCAGCCGCAGGACGCAGAGGTCCACGACGCGGGTGTCGCCCTCCCAGCCGTAGTCCCAGACGTCGCGCAGCAGCTTGCGGCGGTCCAGGACCACCCCGGGGGAGGCGGCGAACTCCAGCAGCAGGCGGAGTTCCGTGGGGGTCAGGGGTACGAGCTCACCGGCCCGGCGCACCTCCATGCCCCGGGTGTCGACACTGAGGTCGCCGAAGACCAGGGGCCCGTCGCCGTGCTCCGGGGACCGGGCGGGCGCGGTGGTGGTCGCGTTGGTCGCGGCGGCCGGTCCGGGCGGCCGGAAGGTGGCGCGGCGGAGCAGGGCCCGGATCCGGGCGACCATGACCGCGGTGTCGACGGGCTTGACCACATAGTCGTCGGCGCCCGCCTCCAGACCGGCGACCACGTCGAGGGCGTCGCCGCGGGCGGACATCATCAGGACCGGTACCTGGCTCTGCTCGCGGATCCGGCAGCAGAGGCCGATCCCGTCCAGCTCCGGCATCATGACGTCGAGGATCAGCAGGTCGTGACCGCCGGTCCGGAAGGCTTCGAGACCGCCGAGTCCGTCGGAGGCCACGGCGACCCGGTAGCCGTAGCGCTCCAGGGCGAGCTGGACGGAGCGCCGGATGGCGTCGTCGTCCTCGACGAGAAGTACGTTGAGGGGGTCCGGGACCCGGACTTCTGACACACCGCTCACCTGGCCGTCTTCGTTCATTCGACCCTCGTATCGTAAGTCAGTCGTGCCACCCGTCCCGGCGCCGGGACGGGTCGCGGCGGCCGGGACGAAATGTCACAGGGCCAGGGACGCGGCGACGGGCAGATGGTCGCTGCCGGTGGAGGGCAGGGTCCGGGACGACCTCGGGGTGATCCCCTTCACCTGGATGTCGTCGATCCGGACCATCGGGAACGCTGCGGGCCAGGTGAAGCCGAACCCGTTCCCGGCCTCCCCCTGGGCCGAGCGGAGCCCCGAGAAGAGGGGGGCGAGGGCCGCGTCCCGGGTGGTGCCGTTGAAGTCGCCCAACAGGACGACTCGGGGCAGGGGCTCCGCGCGGAGCGCCGAGGCCAGGGCCCGGGCGGCGTCGTTTCGGCTCCCGGTGGTGAAACCGGCGGCGGGATGGACCCGTACCGACGCGAGATGGGCGGCGTAGATGGCGACGGGGCCCTTCGGGGTGTCGGCCGTGGCCCGGATCGCCCGGGTCCACGGCATGATCGGCACCGCCGCCACGTCCTTGAGCGGATGGCGGCTCCACAGGCCGACCCCGCCGATGACCGCGTGGTGCGGGTAGGCGGCGGCCAGCGCGCGTTCGTATACCTCGACGGAGTCCGTGGGCAGTTCCTCCAGCGCCAGGACGTCCGCGTCGACGGCGGCCAGGGCGCGTGCGGTGCGCTCCGGGTCGGGGTTGCCCTCGTCCACGTTGTGGCTGACCACGGTCAGATCGCCGCCGCCCGCGCTCTTGTCGGTGAGGGTGCCGCCGAACAGCACCACCCAGACCACGGCGGGTACGAGGGCCGCGACGGCCGCGAGGCGGGAGCGGCGTACGGCGGCCAGCCCGAGCAGTACGGGTACGGCGAGACCCGTCCAGGGCAGCAGCGTCTGGAAGAGGCTGCCGAGGTTGCCGAACCCGTTGGGGATCCAGCCGTGCGACGCCATCAGCGCCGCCCAGAGCGGCCCGGCGGCGGTAAGCACCCGCCCCCGGGGCCGGGCGGTGCCGCTCGACCGCTCGGGCGCCGGATCGGTGGCGGTTTCAAGGACTGTCGGAGCGCTCGGCACGTACGGTCTCTCTCCTTCTCGCGGCACCCGGGACCGGGTACGCGGCCAGTCTCGGAGAGCTGGACTTCCGGCTGGTCTACGCCGTGCTTCAGCGGTCACGCGGCTCTGTATCAACCGGGTATCGGCGGGTCCGCGCCCGGGGCGGGGCCGGGTCCGGGCGGACGGCCCCGTCCCGGGCGGCACCGCGATGATGCCGACCGGGACGGGGCCTTTACGGGCGTCTTCGCCGGGACGGAGGACCGTCGAGCGCCGTCACGGGGTCCGCCGCTTCAGGAAGGAGGCGACACCGTAGGCGAGCAGCAATCCGGCGACCATGGCCACGGCGTAGGTCAGGGTCATCAGCGCGGGAGGCTGCTTGGCGGGGTCGTCCTGGGGGATCAGTCCGGCGAACGACCTCCAGGCGCCCCAGCAGCCGACGGCTCCCGAGCCCGCCCAGGCGGCGGCGAGCGGCACCTTCACCGGGAGCCGGGCGAACGCCGCGGCGCGGGGAGCGAAGACGAGCAGCAGCAGACCCGCGGCGGCGACGGCCGCGGTGACGGCGTTGAGGGACTCGAGCGCGTAGAAGGAACCGGTGCGTTCGTCGATCCGCTGCCGCGGCAGTCCGGTCGTGGAGCCCGCCGCCCACATCAGGTGCACCGTGACGGGTACCAGTGCCAGCAGGGCGCCCGCGACGGAGGCCGTACGCGCCGCACGGCCGCAGGTGTCGCGCGGCAGACCGCCTATACGCCCCTGCCAGACATGGCCCCAGCGGTCCCGTGCGTACCACACGAACAGAATGCCCAGGCTGAGGCCCTGGGCGATGAAGCCGCCGTAGACGATGCCGTAGACCCAGTCGTCGAGGAAGGGGGCGCTGTTCGACGCCGACTTCTCGTCCGGCCCAGTGAAGAGGCCGACCGCCAGCTGGACCGGGAAGCCCGCCATGATCGGTGTCAGCAGCCCGGTCGCCGCCCACATGGGAAACACGAGCAGCGGGGCGGGCACGCGGCGGCCCCGCGGCCGGGTGAGCACCAGGGCGAGCACGATGACGGCCGCGTCCATCAGCACGGTCACCGCGTTGACGCCCATCAGCAGGGCCCGCGTGTCCTCGTCGAGGAGCGAACTACCGCTCGGGATCCCGATACGGCTGCCCGCGATCCAGGCCACCTTGAGCACGAGATACGGGAGACAGGAAGCGATGGCGACGGCCCGCAGCACCCGCGACACCCGGCCGGGACCGGGGAGCCTGGCGGGAGCGGGAGGGGCAGCGGAGTGGGAGATCCGGGTCATGTCCCCAGACTGGCGAGTACGCGATCTCGACACATCCTGCGCTGCGCCGACGTGCCTCCGCCGCGCGGCGGAGGCGACCCTCGTCCCTCAGTGCCCCGGGATGATCTCGATCAGCCGAGGAAGCTCAGCCGCACCTGGCGGTTGGTATTGGAGACGTTGGTGTCCACCAAACTCCGTCAAAACAACCCCAGGCTATCGGGTCGCCCAATGTGTCCCCGGCCAGTGCTGTGCCCTCCCGAGCTGACCAGTTGTTGGCCTCAGGAAACCTAGACCACACCCACATGCCGTTGCGTGAGCGCCTCACCGAGCTCTGTCGCTCACACCTTCTGCGTGTCCGGCCGCGGAATGTTGATCACCATGGGGCGAACGTGAACTCCGCCCGCTTGCGAGAGGCTCGCCGCCTGGTCCAGCAGATGGACGAGGAGTGTGTCCGGCTGGAGCTTCTTCGCCTGGGTCTTACGGTTGTCACCCGTGGCATTCCACAGTTCGATCGGATACCAGCCGACGATGTAGATGCCTACATCCGTTCCTGCTTCCGGCAGATATCGGCCTGCCAACTGTTCCGCTTGAGACGTCAGAACTTCGTCGTTCCAGGAGCCCTTGACCTCAATGACCAGTTTGACTGACCCGCTCGCAGTGAGGTTGGGGTCGTCACCCGGTGAGGGCATCGCCTCGACGAGGAGGTCAGTGCGGTTGCCCGCGCCGTATGGATCGGTGGGGTGAATCAGCACCTCCCGGTTGACCGCGACACGACGGCCGGCCAGCCTCATCAGCAGCTCGTGTGCGAGGTAAGCGCAGAGAGCCGCTTCAGGCTTGGGGCGCCAAACGTCCGGGATGAATGGGTTTTCTACTGACGGCCTTCGGGGTCTCTTGCCCGGTGTACGATCCCAGAGCAACTCGCAGTGCGAGGGAAGTTCCCGGCCCACCTCCTCAAGGACCTCGTGCACCACATCCAAGAGATCTGTGCCGGTTCGAATGATGCGCAGCGCTGGATCCTGCAGGAGCCGCACCACGTCTTCCGTACGCACCTGGCTCCAACTCGCAACAGCATATTGCTTGGTCGCCTCGACGAGTGCCGCGGCAATGGACAGCCGGGAAGGGTACAGAGTCGCAAGTTGACGCAGTTGACGAATCGCCTCGGCGGTGCCTCGTCGGCTCAGCTCAGCTAGTAGGTGGTCTCTCCAACTGCGGGCCTGTTGCTCATCCGTGATCCAGCCGACCCCGCGAAGAGGCTCGTCCTCCGCAGGGTCGTACAACCCACTGAGCCACGAATACAATTCGGAAACGAGAGCTTCGTTGAGAGAAACTTGGATGCGCTCCTCCTCTCTCCTGGCACATGCTTCTGCCAACCTGCGGCCGAGTTCGGGGTCATTAGCCGCGAAAGCCTTGGCTCGTGGCCAGTGCGCCTCGGCATCCGCGGTCAACAGGGCATGGACAGCGAGGACAGCAGCTCGTGCGGCAAGCGGAGTTTCTCTCGGTCCGTCGATACTGGCATCAATGATCTCGTGCGCGACTCGGCTGTCGGTGGTGAGCAGAGCGGCCAGGGTTCTCTGCCAGGCCCACAGCGCGGCCTCACGCGCCTCATCATTGTTGGGCAAGCGTGCCAGGTGGTCTGCGTTTCCTGGGGAGCCGGCCAGGGTCCTTTCGGCAGCCTCGGACCCGAGCCCGAGACAGGTGGAAAGTTCAATGGCGAGGTCTTCCAAGCACGTACGGAGTTCAGGAGCCCAGCGCGGATCAATCGCATTGAGCTCGATGGGCTGTCGGCCTGCCGTCAGCGCCGCTCGGGCAACCTGGCCAACGCGCAGGGAAACCGACTCAGGTGCGTGACGGGCTGCCAAGCGAAGCAAGTCCACCCGCACGGGTTCCATGTAGCTCGTCGACATGCCCACGTACTCAGTGAGAATCGCGGCTGCCCACGAGCTCCAGACCCCTGCAGGAAATTCGAGCAGGGAGTTCATTCTGTGCAGCTCGGCGAGGAGGGCATAGCCCGCCCAGGAGGACTTGTTGCGACGGGCGTGCGGGAGCCAGGAATCCGCACGGTCATGCTCGGTGGTGAGGTAGCGGCGAGCAAGCTCAGCCAAATCCGACAGATCGTCACCGAGAGCAACGGCAGCTGGCCAGTTCGAGAGGGCGCCCAGTACGTTCTTTGCAAAATCCCCCGTCTGCGGGTCAAAGCGCAGACCCCACAGGAACTGCCACAGGCTGTCGTTGTCGCCCGCCCTGGCTTCAGCGAGGAGCCGCGTTTGCTGGGCCATGAACGCTGCGAATTCCGGCCAATGCACGCTGCCAGCGCTGTAGTTGTGGCGCAACGACTGAGCTAGCGGACTATCGACACGGATGGCAGCGTAGAAGGAGCGCAGATATGGCCAGGCCGGGTGCATTTCGTCATAGGCCAGTTCGAACACATGGGGGTCGTCCGTAGGGAACGTCCAGGAAGCGAGTTCGCCGTACACCTGGGTAGTCGCGCCATCGCCGTCCCCCGCCGCCTCGACAGTCTGCTCCAAGAGCCAGAGGAAGTCCTCCCGATCGACAAGCTGATGACGCGTTGCCGACTCGGGCTCCGAGGCTGCGTCGAGCCGTAGCGACGGGCGTCGTTCCCAGTCGTACACGATCTGGTAGGCCGCCGTGTGCGGGTCGAAGTTTGCTCGGACAGCCTCTCTGACAAGGGCTTGGGTCAGAAGCCTGCGTCGTGAGCGAGTCTCCTGCGTCTCGTCCCCGTGCTCATCGGGTTGCAGACAATCCGGCAGCTGGGCCTTGTGGTGGTTATGGAGGAGACTGAAAATGATCTTCGCCAAATTGCCCGCGTGCTGCGTCGCTTCCGACGTCTTCATCGCGCGGTCGATCACCCCATTGATCAGCGAGATCTCGAAGCGATCGCCCGAGAAGACATAGCCACTGTCCGGCCGGCAAACTGCGTCGGATGCCCAAGCCAGAAGACTTGGCAGATCCTCGTCCCTGCACTCACCCGGCATGGTCCTCAGGAAGTGGGCGTAGTTGCCGTACAAGTCTGGAGACGGAGGCCGAAGGGCGCCGAGCATCGTCGCTGCGTCCAAATGGTGCGGCCACAGCAGGCTCAGTAGAGTGCCCCGGAGCTCATGGTCGGGGTCCACCCGCTCGGCGTCAGGCGGGTCGGACAGCGTAGCGAGCACCTCGACGAAGACTGGCACGGCACGACCTGGGTCGCAGGCGAACGCGGCGCGCGCCGCCAAACGACGCTCCGTTTGATGCCAGGTGTCGTTCTGCACCAACTTCAGCAGGGCGTCGGCCAACCTGGGGTCGGTACCGGCTTCCTGAGCCAGTTGGATCGCGAGGCGGATTCGCGCTGTGGACTGCCAGTTGGCCGCACCTTCGGCAGGGGCAAGCTCCAAGTTGTCGGCGAGCTGGTGAGCGAGTGAGGGATGGCGCAGGTCCCAGCGGGAGAGCTGCCATCTCGTGTCTCCCAGTTCGATCTGCGCCGCAAGTTCCAGCAGCCTGCTTACCGTGAGCCGACGGACCTCGTCGGAACGCACGAGCGCGCTGTGCACCGCGATGCTCTCGGGATCGGCGCTGGCCAGCCAGTCGCCGCCAGAGGGATTCATGGCCACCAGCCAGGCCGCTGTCTCCCGCAGCGGTGCTGGGATGGTCGTTGTCTCTCCGTCTGGTGCGCAGATCAGGAAGAGATTCTCCAGCTGCGGTTGCGTGATCTTTCGATTGGTCAGGTAACGGGCTGCGAGGTAGGCCGCTACGGAGGAATGGCGGAATGCCACCCTGCCGTCATCCGGCGTTGTGAACAGGGCGGTTGCCAAACATTCTTCGACCACTTGGGGAGAGATCTCGAACAATCCAGCGTCGGTCCGCTCTGTTCCCCCCGCCAGTACATCGCCCTGCAGATCGTAGGTGCCGGCCCCAAACGAGGCGCCACGCCATACCGTCCGGTGGCCGGACAACAGCATCCACGCAGCGATGCGTCCCGCCACCGTCAAGCGCTGATGAGCCGTGGTGATCAGCGGTTTCTTAAGTCGGCGAGGGTCGGGGTCTTCAGCAAGCCGTGCTACTCCGCGAGCGAACAACTCTTCTGGGCGCCCGGGCAGCTGGCCATCAGCCTGATAGGTCAGTACCAGCAATTCCAAGGTCAGTGGTACTCCGGCAAGAACAGCGGCGCCGGCCGACTCGGCAGCCACCACCAGATCTTCTCCCGGGACGCCGGCGCTGTCAGCCAATGCCACTGCCTCCGCGCGACTCAACGGAGCCAGATCGACGCATCTGCACGCACCGAAAGCCTGGGTCAACGCAGACGTCAGCGCCGCCCGATAGTCGGCTGTGCGGCAGGCCATCAGAAACCGAACCCTGTCAATGTCCCGGCCGCTCAGTGACCTTCTCAGCGACCTGGGCAGACGTGGCAGAAGTGGACTCTCGTCGGCCTGATCCAGGACTACCGTCAGCACTCCAGCACCTCCGGCAGTGTCTCCTTCCGAAGGCAAGGAGAGAAGGTGGGACCCTAGCTCCTCCTGATAGGAGTGCTCGGTGAGATCCCCACCTGTCACCCAAAGACACGCGTCGGAGTCTCGGCTCCAAGCGTCGAGGACATGAGGCAACCCATTGGTGAGCTGCTTCAGGACGGAAGTCTTACCCGCTCCGGGTTCTCCCAGCACGACCATGGCCCCTGCCGCTGCGACAACAGCGGGAATCGCCAAGGCCCCTTGACAAAGATGCTCTGCATCCAGGACCACGTTTTCATCGTCCGCCCGGAACGCATCGGCGGCCTGCACAATCACATCTTCAGCGGCAAGCTGCTCACCCCGCACCCTGCACACCCGAGAAGCATGAAAGCCAAACACACTATCTGTCACACCCACATTCTCCCAACACCCACTGACAGACGACGGCGTCACCTCTCGCGGAGCAAGCGCGAACCAAGCTCAGGGGCAGCAAACTCACCTTGCACGCTGACCGGGACGAAACGCCGAGGGTGACCTGCTCGACCAGCGAGGAGTACAAGGCCCTCGCACCGCTCGACGGCTGCGACCGGCGCGTGTGGGGTGGGCTGCCACCACCGCCTGGACCTTGACCGAGGTACACCCGAGTCTCCGAGCTCGCTCGCCAGATCGACACCAGCAGCAGCGGCTCGATGCTAGACCTCACCGACTTCCACTTTCAGCTCGTGGATGCTCGTCGGCTCCTCGGGTGACAACTACTCCACACAGCTTTGGGCCACCTTGGCGTGACCCGCGGCCGTGAACGACGTTCTCGACGGCATCCGGTCTGTGTCGGTCGCGCTCAACTCCGGCCTGCTGCGCATCCTCCGCTCGCGCCTCGAGCTGCTCGCCGGACCGCCCAACTACGTGTGGCCAGAAGAAGCCATCGCCCGCGGCGAAGACGAACCCGTCAAGAAGGACGATCACTCGGTCGACGCCCTGCACTACGTGATCCATTCGACTGCATACGAGTGGCATCACCTCCTGACTACATACGCCTCCCGTTCATCCGCCTCGCTTCTACCTAGGTCCCAGCCCAGGACGAGCACTCCAAGGGTAATGAGGCTGCCAGTCATCACTATCTGGCGCGCGTTGAACAGGACCCCCAACCCCGCGATAGCGAATCCAAGGAGGAGCAGAGCGAGCAGAGCGCGGCTCTCCTGCATTCTCATGCGCTCACCGTGTTCTTGCTGATCCTGTAGTTTCTTCTCTTCCTCTCGGCGGACCTGACGCAGGGCCGCGGCCATCTGCTCTTGAAAGCGGTCCGCCTCGGCGCAGTCAAATTGATGTCCCAGCGGACATCTCGCGCCTGAATCAACGGCCCGTTGAAATGGCCGCCGGTGACCTCGTTGAAGGTGTCGTTGCCCCGGTTCATACGTCGACTATAGTGCGCAACTCGGGAATTGGTGGGCCGGATCGCAGCATTGGTCAACGGCCTTCTCGCCCCCCACCGCGCTTCTCGCTGATGGCCCACAAGGGTCGTCGACGAAGCGGCGTGCTGGCAGCAACAGTGGGCCAGTCGGCGGATCGCGCGTGAGCCGCAGACGTAAAGCGCTTACAACGGCTCCTTGGGGTCGAAATCGTGGATTCGGAAGGTCTGACGGCTCCACGATTTCAACCCCAGTAATGACGTTCGGCGGTCAGGCCGCTCCCACCGCACCAGCGCCACAAGGTGAAGGTTCCAGAGTGCAGAAGAAAACTTCACGCATGGCCAGCCAGTTGCAGTCATGTCCACCAGGTGCCCCGAAGAGATCCTCACCAGCACGCTCCATGTGATGCGTCATCGAAACTATGCCACGCAAACGGCAGTCGACATCACCGCAGGTCAGCGCCGACCTACGACTCTCAATCGCCTGGAGCGTTACGAATAGCCGGAGGGGTGCTGTTGGCGAGCCGCAGCAGCGAGATCTTCCAACAGCACATCGGCTCCCAGCTCCTCGACCACGGCGATGTCGTGCTCCGCCATGGCTTCGGCCAACTCGGGATCCCACGGTGCTCCGGTGATGCGCCCCGGTCGAGGACCGTCCGCGTTGCGGACGATCGCGGATCGGTAGTCTGCCTCGGTCATGCGCCAGGGGTGCGCCCCTGTCTTCTCCAGAACGTATGCGGCAATGCGGATGCCTTCGCCGTCGAAGTCACCGTGGTAACGGAGAACAGCGCCTTGGTCCGCGAGTAGACGCAAGAGCTGGATAGCTGCGCTGTTGGGCCAGCCGGACGTGCAGACAAGCGGCGGGCAGTTGGAGCCGAAGCGGCGGAGGGCGAGAGCCAAGATACTGGGGTTCTCCACTACGTGGACGAGGAGTGGGGCAGGGGTGGCTGGCAGGGTGAGCTCGCCCGGGTTCCTGACGTGGGCGAGGGTCAGGCTGGCTGCCTGGCCGGCCTCGGTGCACAGGCGGGCCACACGGGCGAGAAGGCCGTCGCCGACAGGGCGCAGGCCGGCGGCGATGACGGTGGCGGACAGCTCGTCGTCCGCGACGCCGGCGCGGGACCACAGGGCACGCCGTTCCACTGCGGACTGCGGCGGTGCAATGTCGTACAGAGTTGCCAGGGCACGCAGGACGAGGGTCGAGACGGGTGTGCCGTCGTCGAGAGCGTGCGCGTGGCCGTTCAGGACTCGGGCGGCGAAGGCTGGCAGGGGTTCGGCCTGGCCAGGTAGCTCGGCGAGTACTTTGAGCGCGTCGATGAGCAGCGCACGGGTGCGTTCCGTAGAACCACCGACCAGTCCTGCGGCTCGACAGGATGCGGCCCAGTCGGCGAGCACCGGCTGCGCCCGTACCGTGTCGTGACCAGCCAGCCAGGCCCACAGGCAGGCGCGTTCGTCCTCCTGGCGGCGGCGTTCACCGGCTCTGTCGCCGAGTGGGCCGACGAGTTCGGCGACGACTTCTCGTACGGTGCGGCCGGAGAGCTCGGTGACGGCCTCCTCCAGACGGGCCAGGGCGACGGAGGGCCGGGGGTCCGGCAGACGGTCCAGGCCGAGGAGGTCTGCGAGGGCTTCGCGCTGGATCTCGTCCAGCGGTCCGAGGCGTACACGTGTGACGGGGCGGCCGGAGGAGAGACGGTCGTGGACCGTCTGCCAAACAGGATGGAGTTCGGGGCGGCGAAGGGTCGCGTCGCGCGACGCGAGATGCTCCCGAGAAGTCGTCCCGCCGGACACGTGGTGGTCTCGCAAGGTCATCCTTCCTCCATTCCGGTGCCGTTCCAGACGAAGCGCGCGCTGGTGACGGCGTCGTCTCCGTCGGTCAGGAGTTGGTGGACGGCGATGCCGGGCAGTTCCCTGTAGTTACCCCACTCGTGGTCGGAGGTGATCATGAGGTCCAGGTCGAGTGCGGTGAGCAGCGCGAAGACCTGTCCGCGGTTGACGGTGTCGACGCCGACGAAGACCTCGTCGAGGAGGATCGGGCGGGGGGCCAGGGGCACGTCCTCGTAGTGGGCGGCGACGGCGGCGAACAGGGGCAGGTGCAGTGCGATGGCTTTCTCCCCGCCGGAGAGTGCGCCGTGCAGCCGCTTGGTAAGGGGCTGCCAGCCGCTCCCGTCCGCCCGGTCGAGGCGGACGGTGAAGGTGTGCCAGGCGGTGTAGTCGAGCACCTCGCCGAGGTGCTCCTCCCAGCTGGCGGCCGTGTCGCTGCCCTTGGCCTCCTCGATGCGGGCACGGAAGAAGGCGTGCAGGGCCTCCCGGTCGGACTCGGTGACCCGGCCGGGGTCCTTCAGGAGAAGTTGGCGGGCGGTACGGGTGCTGTCGGGGAGGTCCGGGCGGACGTCCCAGACGAGTTGGACGGCGACGTTGGAGGCAGTACGAACCCGCTCCAGGTGCCCGTTCATGTGCGCGACGAGTTCGCCGGCCCGGCGGATGCGGGCGGCGAGGTGGCGGCGGATGTCACCGGTGAGGATCTGGTCGAAGAGGCGCCGTTCGGCGATGCTGATGTCGTCGCGGCTGCGGTCGCGCTCCTGGGTGAGCGCGGCGAACAGACCGGTCGCCCCAACGCGGACGCCCTCCAGGGTGGCAGTGAAGAGCTGGACGTCGTCGTCGGGCTCCAGCTCCAGGTCGGCGCGGACGCCGAGGTGGCTGCGGGCCTCGTGGACGGCTTCGGAGAGGCGGGTAGCGGCGTCGCCGAGATGGCGCGGAGCGTGCGGGATCCGGGGCCACCGCGCCGCCATGGCGCGCGCGGCCTCCAGAGTGGCCTTGGTACCGTCCCTGGCGTCGAGTTCGGGTACGACTCCCGCGTCCTCGGCCAGACCCACCAGGCACAGGTGCCGGAACCGCCGTGCCGCGCCGTCGCGGGCCTCGACTGCCTTCTCCTGCCGGTCGGCGTCCTGGCCACTGGTGGCCCGCAGCTCTCCGATGCGGCCTTCCAGGCCCAGGAGGAGCTCGGCTGCCTGGCGGGCTTCCTTGCGGCAGCGGACCCGTTCGGCACGGGTCTCCGCAACTCGCGCGACGATCTGCCGGTAGTCCGCACCGACCGTCTCCTCCACGGCCTTCAAGCGTGCCGTCATCCCAGCCGCCTTCGCTTCGGCGGCGGCCGCGTCGGCGGACTGCTTCTCGGCGAGAAGGTGTGACCGGTCCGCCCGTGCGGCCATCTCCCTAGCCCTTTCAGCGGCCGCGATCGCGTCGATGCGGGCGTCCGTCCAGGTATCGGCGAGGTCGCGGAACCTCTCCATGTCGCGGCCGAGTTCGCGCAGCCGGTCGCGGTCCGTAGGCAGTCCGTGTTCGGCTGCCCTGCGGCTCAGCGTGCGCAGTGCGCGAGCCACGTCACCCTCGCGTGCGGCCAGATGCTCGGTCGCGTCGCGCACGGCGTCGTCCCGCGCGGCCACCTTCTCCTCGGCCTGGTCCCAGTCTCGTCGGCAGGCGTCGAGTTCCCGGTGGTCGGGCCGGGCGGCGCGATCGTCCGCCAGCCGGGCGGCACGGGCACCGAGTTCCCGCAGCCGGTCGGCGAGGGTGGCCAGGGAGTCGTCTTTCTCGGCGATCAGCTCGGTCAGTTCGGCGATCTCACGCTGCTTGGCCCGCTGTCGGGCGAGGGCTCCGATATGGGCGGGCTCCGGCTTGCTCCAGGAACCCGTGGCCAGCGCGAGGCGCCAGGCGCCGTCGGAGGAGACGGCCGCAGGGTGCCCGCCGGGCAGGGGGGTGCCGTACGCGATGCCGGCGAGGATGCGGGTCACGGTGCCGGCCGGTACGGGGATGTCCTCCTCGGGCCTCAGCACGTCCAGCAGGCTGGATCCGGGGGCGGTCGTGGCGAGGCCGACCTCGACACGGGTGTCGTGCCCAGGAAGGGTGAGCTCTTCGGATGGCGCCACCCATGCGTCCAGGAGGCCCGACGCCTCCAGTGCCGCTTCCACCGCGGCCTGTACGGGGAGCGGGACGTCCTCGTGGAAGGCGATCAGCCGCCACAGCGGCGCGCCCGCCACAGTCGTACGGACGGTGGTGCGGGTGGGTGGAGCGACGGGCTGGAGATCGGTCTCGCCGCTGAGCTTGCGCCTCCGCGCGCCGAGCAGGTCCCGTTCCTGCTCCAACCTCTGTTGTGCGGTGCGGACCCCGGCCCGCTCCGTGGTGATCTCCTGGTCCAGCGGTCGTGCGACCGTTTCGACCAGATCACGCACGTCTGCCTCGACGGCCGCCCTGACGGCCAGTTCATCGAGGTCGGGGATGCGCAGCTCCCTGCAGTCTCGGGCCCAGGCGAGCAGCCGTTCCGCCTGGGCAACGAGGGCGTTGTCTCCGTCGGTGGCGACCGCTTCGCGGTGGGCGATCGCGTCCGCAAGCCGGGTGCGGGCCTCGTCCAGCAGGCCCTCGGCGGTACCCCGGTCGCGTACCGCCCGGTCGTGGGCGTCGATCGCGTCGGTGATGTCGGCGACCTGCTCCCGTCGGGCGGTGACAGCGCCCCGGAGCAGACGACGGGCGGCGGTGCCAGGAGCATCGGACCGCCTGTTCCCCGTTCTGACCGGGGTGTTGGCCGTCCCGCTACCGAGGGACTTCGTCTCCCCTTCCGCGTCCAGAATCGTCTTCACCTCATGGTGAATGGACTCCATGCCTGTGGCCCGGGCCGAGCGGTGTGCCTCGTCCATAGTCGCGCGGGCGTGCTCGTCGCGCGAGCGGGCGTGGCTCGCGACGTCGTCGGCGTGCTTCCGGTCTTCTTCCGCCTCGGTCTCGGCGGACCGGGCAGCGGTACGCCGCTCTGCGGCCGCTGCGACCTGTTCCTCGGTTCCGCGGCGGAGCCGGTCGAGCTCTTCCCCCTTCTGGTAGGTGTCGCTTTCCCGAAGCCCTTCCATGATCTCGTCCAAGGCGTGCGCCCGTAGTTCCAGCTCCTCTCGTAGGGCCAGGGTGGATGCGCGCTCCTCGCACGCCTTCTCGTACTCCTCGGCGCTGACGCGGGCGTCCCGGGTGAGGTCGTCCATTTCGGTGGTCGCAGAGATCAGCGCTGCCGCACCGGCCCGCAGGACCCGACGGGCGTAGGCGCGCTGCCGGGATGCGACGTTCTCGGCGGCCGTCACATCGGCGTCGAGCCGGTCGAGGTGGTCCCGCTGCCGGTCCAGACGCTCGAAGCCCTCGGCCAGCTCGGTGATCTCTCCTTCGCCGAGCGGGGGCAGTGCCCGGGACAGCAAGGTGGACAGGAGGGAGGGGTCGAGCCGTTCGGACAGCTTGGGCTGGCGAAGCTGGAGCAAGGCGGAGAGCAGGGACTCGTACCGCTGCTCACCCATGCCCGCGAAGAGTTCGCGCCGCACAGTGGTGCGGTAGTCAGTGGCTGACGAATGTACCTCGCCGCGGTCGCGCAGGGCTTCGGTGAGGGCCGCCTTGGTCAGAGGCTGTCCAGTGTCGTTGACGAGGTGGACCCCGTCGGGGTGGGCGACCCGGGCGGTGGTGGTGAAGTAGTCGGCGTGCGCCGTAGTAGTGTGCATGCTCGCGTGCAGGCGGGCTCCGCAGCCGAACCAGTGCTCAGTGCCGTCGTCTCCGACGCGACGGAACTCCATCCACACGTACCCCACACGGGTCTTGCCGGACGCTCCCTGGCCGAGCAGGTTCCAGTGCATAGTGCGCTCCGAACCGCCGAACGTGGAGAGGCGGTTGGGGCGGAGGCTGGCGTCGAAGAGGAAGGGGAGCAGCAGTTCCAGGGCCTTGGACTTGCCAGTGCCGTTCTGACCGCGCAGCAGCAGGCGACCCTGGTGGAAGGTGAAGGTCTCGTCGTAGTAGCGCCAGACGTTGAGGATGCCCGCGCGATGGGTCTGCCAGCGTCCACGGCCGGTGTCCGCCTCGTGAACGGGCGACAGCTCGATGGTCTCTTCGGGCCGTCGCTGGAGAGGGAATTCCGTCACGCTCACTGCTCGTCTCCTTCTCCGGCGCTGCCAGCGGCGGTCACGGCTGGCGGATCGTTCTTCGGAGCTGGGCCGGTGGTCTCCGTCAGGCGGTAGCGGTACGCGGCCGGTCGCGCGATGACACGGTCTCGGGTTCTGCATGCCAGGCCGACGTCGAACAGGATCCGTACGGCGTCGTCGGCAAGGCGGGCCGGGCCTTCCTCCGACTGGTACGCCTTGGCCCAACCCGGGAAGCGGCGCAGCAGCTCCGCTCCGGCCTCGGCCAGCTGCTCGGGCAGCAGGCCCGCGGGCGTGGCGCAGAGCGGTGAGAGGAGGAGTAGCGCGGCGACTCGGGCTGTGGAGGTGTCGTCGGGGAAGCGGACGTCGGTGGCGATGGCGTCCGGATCGACGAGTAGAAAGCCCTCCGCCCGTTCCTCCAGGAGGAAACCGGCCTGTTCGACAGAGCGGCGCAGGATCTGGCGCCCGGTCAAAGAGGTGACGTAAGCGAGCTCGTCATCGGCGAGGTCGGCTCGGTAGAGCACGGGGTCGTCGAAGAGGCGGCGCAGCACCGAGTGACGCAGCCGCAGGTTGCGCTGGGCATCCGTGCTCGCAGCGGTCTCGGCGTGCGTGTCGTCGGCCGTCCCATCGACGGAAACGCCTCCGTAGCGGCGCTCCCTTACCAGGCCGGCAAGGAGGTCCTCGAACCGCGCGGGTACCTCCTCCGGGGGCACGGCGAGCCGGGAGGCGCCGACCGGCGCAACGGGCAGCCGCATGAGCAGTGTGTTGTCCACGCGATAGAGGACCTTCGCCTCCGCGGAGTCGACGTACGTCTCGGTCTTGCCGTCCACCGCACGCAGCACGTCGTACGACTCCAGCAGCTTCAGGACGTCGACGAACGCCATGCGCTCCGGCCGGCGGACCGGGTCGAACCCTGCCAGCGCGCGGTCGGCCGTCATGGCCTGGACGACGCGGTCGGCGAGCATGCCTATGGTCGTCATCGGCATCGACAGCAGCTCCGCAGCGGTCACGCACAGCAGGACGTATCGTCGGCGGTCGAACGGGGCCCGGCCGGAACGCGCCCGTCGAGCGGGGCGGGAGCCGTCGGGGTTGGCCCGGACCTTGGTGAGGCGGGCGTAGCCCCGGCGGGGCTCCACGACCAGATTCCAGCCGCAGGTGTAGTCGAACCAACGAGCCAGCGGGTCACGGCGGCGGCGCACCAGATCGAAACCGGTCGGATCGGCTGCCTCAGTGAGCAGTGGGCGGGCCAGCAGGAGGCGGATGGCACGGGCGACCTCCTCCCGTTCGGCGGAGGCCAGTTGGTTGGCGAGGGTGCTCATCCTGCGGCCTCCTGCCCCGTGGCTGCGCGGACTGCCGGGAAGGAGATCGCGCCGCCCACGGCTGTGACGTGGATGACGTAGTCCGGTCCTGCCATCGTCCCCTGCGCGGTACGCAGTACCGCGGTACGCCCGTCGGGGGGCGGCGACAGCGCCACCTCCACCCGGCCGTCGCCGGTCGTGGCCCGTCGTCGGCCACCCACGTCCGGTCGGGCGGCCAGCGCCCGGCCCAGCAGATCGAGGAGACGGTCGAAGGCCGCAGGGTCGAGGGTGCTGAAAGAGGAGAGCCGTACCGGGCCGTCCGTCTCCAGCGCCTGCCAGGCGCGTGCCAGCTCCGCTCGCTCCGCCCGGGCCCGCTCGGCGCGTTCCGCCCTCACCGCCGCCACGTCCCGCACCGTGGCCGTACGGGTGAAGCGTTCAGTCCGTCCGCTGGTCCTCAGCAGGGCCGACACTTTTACCGGAGGCGCCTCGGACCAGGAGTGGGACGAGGAAATCAGCTCCGGGTCCGGGTGGGCGAGGTGGGCATGGCGGGCCGGGCCGAGGCCGAAGGCGGCCGACCACAGCCGGTGCAGGTCCTCCTCGTCGGGAGCCGCAGCGAACCAGCGTGCGAGCTCCCGGAAGTCCTGTACGGCGCTGGAGGGGCGGCGCCGGGACTCGTTGATCCTCTCCAGCACCTGCAGGAGGGAGACGATGGCGCGCCGGGCGATGTCGTGCAGCTGCTCGATCCGGGGGCGCGCCCCGCCGTCCGGCAGGAACCAGGCCCTCAGCCCCGCCCAGCGCGCCCGCCGACTTTCCAGCCAGCTGGCTGCCGGGTCCTCTCCCGTGGTCGGGGGCAGCTCGGCACCCCGCAGGGCCCGCTCACGCAGCACCGCGATGCCCCGCTCCTCCACGCGGGCCACAGCGGCGGCCACCGTCTCGCCGCGCCGGTCGAGATTGACCAGGAACTCTTGGAGATACGCGACGGTGGCGGCCTTCACCTCACGGAATACGTCCAAATCCACTCCTTCGGAGCGAAGGAGCCTCTGCAACTGGCCGTTGAAGGCCTTGGTGTTCTCCACCAGGCCCTCCAGATGGCCCTCCAGCTCCCGCAGGGTGCTGAAGATCCGCCGGTCGGCCGCGGAGGGTTCGCCGGACAGCACGGTCAGCTCGTCGAGCCGGTCGGCGATCGCCTCCAGCACCGCGGTCTGCAGCGCTCCTGTGGAGGCCAGCACCTCCAGGGCATGTCGCACCCCGGCGAGCGCGGCCTCCCCCCGGCGGGTCAGCGAGTAGTGCAGGTTGCGCCGCTCGTACTCCTCGGCCGTGCGGTAGTTCTGGGCGTGGTTGTGAACCACGTCGAGGAGTTCCCACTTCACCAGCCGTTTCAGCGTCTCGTGCAGTTCCTCGTCCTCAAGGTCCGAGACCCAGCCCACCGTACGCAGCCGCTCCCGTACTCCGTCGAGGCCAAGCGCGGTCTCCAGGTGCTCACCAGCCACTCCGAAAGCCTCGAGCACGGCCCCGTTCAAGTCGGCCGTCTCCCCCGTGGTGAACCGGAACATCTCCGGCGGAACCCTGCGCATGTTGATACGTCCCCTCCGCCGCCACCCCTGCGGCACTTCGATCTCCACGGTAGGGGGCGACCCCGGGCCCCGGCCTCGGCTTGCTGTCATCGCTGTGATAGCTGTCATGACAAGGCCCGCTCCGTGCTCACCTGCCGCTCGCCCTATTGATCATCTTTATCAGTGTCCGCCGGCCGCGGAAGGCAGAATTGCGGTGAAGGGAAGGAGGGCACTGACCGGGCAGAAGTGTGACGCGGGAGAGCGGCCACGGGTTGAAAGATCGAGCCCCTGGACCCACCCGAGCCCGCTCCCAACATCCCCATGCCGCTCCGTCCCATCGAAGCGACTCACTGACCGAGGAAGCTCAGCCGCACTTGACGGTTGGTATTGGAGACGTTGGTGTCCACCAGGCAGACCGACTGCCAGGTGCCGAGTGCCAGCCGTCCGCCGATGACCGGGAGGGTGGCGTGGGGCGGTACGAGCGCCGGGAGGACGTGGTCGCGGCCGTGGCCCGGGGTGCCGTGGCGGTGGTGCCAGCGGTCGTCGGCGGGGAGCAGGGTGCGGAGCACGGCGAGGAGGTCGTCGTCGCTGCCGGAGCCCGTTTCGATGATCGCGATACCCGCGGTGGCGTGGGGGACGAAGACGTTGAGGAGGCCGTCGCGGCCGGACGCGGCCTCGTCGAGGAAGCGTTCGCAGGCCCGGGTGAGGTCGGTGACCGTCTCGTGGGAGCCGGTGGTCAGGTCGAGTGTGGTGGTGGTGAAGGGCGTCGGCATGGATCCATCTTGGCCGACTTCCGGCGGTGGGGCGGGGTAGGGCGGGAAGAAGGGCACGGGCGTCACGGTTGGTAGAAACATGAACGACTCAGGGGTGCGGGATGTGGACGTGGTGGTCGTCGGTGCCGGGCAGGCCGGGCTGTCGGCCGCCTACCATCTGCGGCGGATCGGGCTGGTGCCGGACCGTGACTTCGTGGTGCTCGACCACTCCCCCGGACCCGGTGGGGCCTGGCAGTTCCGGTGGCCGAGTCTGACGTACGGGCGGGTGCACGGGATGCACGCACTGCCCGGGATGGAGCTGACCGGGGTCGATCCGGCCCGGCCGTCGGCCGAGGTGATCGGGGGGTATTTCGCGGAGTACGAGGAGCGGTTCGGGCTCCGGGTCCGGCGGCCGGTCGATGTGGCGGCCGTACGGGAGGGCGAGGGCGGGCGGCTCTCGGTGGAGACCTCGGCCGGGCGGTGGTCGGCGCGGGCGCTGATCAGTGCGACCGGGACCTGGGACCGGCCGTTCTGGCCCCGGTATCCGGGGCAGGAGACCTTTCGGGGGCGCCAGCTGCATACTGCCGGATACCGGGGGCCGGAGGAGTTCGCCGGGCAGCGAGTAGTCGTGGTCGGGGGCGGCGCGTCGGGGACGCAGCATCTGATGGAGCTGGCGGAGCACGCGGCGGAGACGACCTGGGTGACCCGGAGCGCGCCGGTCTTCCGGGAGGGGCAGTTCGACGAGAACGTCGGCCGGGAGGTGGTGGCCCGGGTGGACGAGCGGGTCCGGGAGGGCCTGCCGCCGCGGAGTGTGGTGTCGGTGACCGGGCTGCCGCTGACCGATGCCGTCCGCGCGGCCAGGGCGGACGGGGTACTGGACCGGCTGCCGATGTTCGACCGGATCACCCCGACCGGGGTGGAGTGGGACGACGGCCGGGTGGTCCCGGCGGATGTGATCCTCTGGGCGACCGGCTTCCGGGCGGCGCTGGAGCATCTCGCCCCGCTGAAGCTGCGGGAGCCGGGCGGCGGGGTGCGGATGGACGGCACCCGGGTGGTACGGGACGAGCGGATCCATCTCAGCGGGTACGGCCCCTCCGCCTCGACGATCGGCGCCAACCGCGCGGGGCGGGCCGCCGTACGGGAGATCCGGGAGCTGCTGGAGCGCAGGCCGGCCCTCGTCTGACGGCGGGCGGTCAGACCGGGGCGGAGACCGTCGGGTCGGCGTCCCGGCGGATCAGCTCCGCGTAACGGCCGTCCCTCGCCAGCAGCTCGTCATGGGTGCCTCGCTCGGATATCCGGCCGCCGTCGAGTACGACGATCTCGTCGGCGTTCCGGACGGTGGAGAGCCGGTGCGCGATGGTGATGGTGGTACGCCCGGCCGAGAGCGCGTCGATCGCCCGCTGGACGGCTTCCTCGGTACGGGTGTCGAGGGCGCTGGTCGCCTCGTCGAGGATGAGGACGGGGGGATCGCGCAGGATGGTGCGGGCGATGGCCAGGCGCTGCTTCTCACCGCCGGAGAAACGGTGGCCCCGCTCGCCGACGAGGGTGTCGTAGCCGTCGGGGAGGGCGGCTATGTGGTCGTGGATCTGGGCGGCCCGGGCCGCGGCCTCGATCTCGGCGTCGGTGGCACCCGGTTTGGCGAAGCGCAGATTCTCGGCGACGGAGGCGTGGAAGAGATACGCCTCCTGGGAGACCACGCCCACGGCCCGGGCAAGGGTGTCGAAGCCGAGGGCGCGGACATCGGTGCCGTCGAGGGTGACCCGGCCGCCGGTGACGTCGTAGAGCCGGGGGACGAGATAGCCGAGGGTGGACTTTCCCGAGCCGGTCGGGCCCACGACGGCCAGGCTGCCGCCCGCCGGGACGGCGATGTCGACACCGGAGAGGGTGGGGGCGTCCTGCCTGGGGTCGTAGCCGAAGTCCACCGCCTCGAAGCGGACGTCCCCGCGGATCTTCGCCGGACGGACCGGCTCGTCGGGCTCGGTGATGTCCACGGGCAGGTCGAGGTATTCGAAGATGCGCTGGAAGAGGGCGAGTGACGTCTGCATGTCCACGCCGGTGGAGAGCAGGCTCACGGCCGGGCGGAAGAGGCCCTGCTGGAGGGAGACGAAGGCGACGAGGGTGCCGATGGAGATGGCGGCTCCCCCGGCCAGGGCGAGCCCCGCGGTCCAGTAGATGACGGCGGGCATGGCGGCCATCACGATGCCGATGATCGACATCCGCCACCGCCCGGCCATGCTGGAGCGGACCTCCAGATCGACCAGCCGCTCCGACTCCTCGGCGAAGGTGCGGGTCAGCGAGTCCGACCGGCCCATCGTGCGGCCGAGGAGGATGCCGCCGACCGAGAGGGACTCCGTCACCGTGGCGGCCATCGCCGCCAGCTGTTTCTGCCGCTGGGCCGTGATCCGCTTCCGTTCGCGGCCGACCCGTCGGCTGATCCAGACGAAGACGGGCAGCAGAAGCAGCGAGACCACGGTGAGCCGCCAGTCGAGGGCGAGCATGGCGACGACGGTGGCGACCACGGCCGTGAGGTTGGAGACCAGCGACGTGGCCGTGGAGGTGACGGTGGCCTGCATTCCGCCGATGTCGTTCGCGATCCGGGACTGCACCTCGCCCGTCCGGGTCCGGGTGAAGAACGCCAGCGGCATGCGCTGGAGCCGGGCGTAGACCGCGGTCCGCAGATCGTGCATCACCCGCTGGCCGACCGTGGTCGAGATCAGGGTCTGGAGCACGCCGAGGACGCTGGTGACGACGGCGGCGGCGATCATGCCCAGGGCGAGCAGGCCGAGCAGGCCGGTGCGGCCCTGCGGAATCGCGGTGTCGATGACCGCCTTCAGCAGGAACGGGGAGGCGACCGAGACGAGGGAGGCGGCCGCCACCAGCAGCCCGACGAGGGCCAGCCGGCTCCGGTAGGGCCGGAAGAGCCGGAGGATCCGCCGCACCTCGGCGGGCGGCTGCTCCGGCCCGGGGGCCGGGGGTGTCCAGGTGATCCGTTCGGGGTGCATGGTCTCCTTCCGCGGCCGGACCGGGCGGCTGTTTCCAGGGACTGCCCCCGACCCGTCCTGCCCACGTCCGGCACGACGACATCGAGAGCATAGCTCATAGTTACCTATGTACACAATGAAGTAAGTCCTGATAGTGTTCCCGTATGACCACACCCGAGCCCGACGGCCTGCTGGCCGAGCAGCTGCTCCGGCTCACCCGGCGGATCCACCGCAGCCAGCAGCGCCGACTGGAGTCGGCCGGGGTCGTGATCACGCCCGCCCAGTCGCGCCTGCTGCGCGCCCTGGTACACGACGAGCGCCCGCCGCGGATGGCGGATCTGGCCGCCCGGCTCGAAGTGGTGCCCCGCGCGGTGACCAGCCTGGTCGACGGTCTGGAGGCGGCGGGCCGGGTCCGCCGGGCGCCCGACCCCGACAACCGCCGGGTCATACGGATCGAGCTGACCGACACCGGCCGCGCCACGCTCAAAGCGCTGCGCGAGGCACGCCGCGCCGCCGCCGAGGACATCCTCGCGCCGCTCTCCCCGGCGCAGCGCACCGAGTTCGGCGCCCTGCTCTCGGTCCTGGCCGACGGTCCGGGCCGGAGCTGCTGACCCGCCGGGGCCGCTTCGGCCGCGCCCGCCCGGACGTCATCGCGGTGTCGGCCGCCGAGCGGACCGGGATCGTACGAGATCGGCCGCCGCGCACCATTGCGCCCCCGCGTTGACCGGAGCATGCTCACCGCAGGTCGTGTCGGACCAGTGCGGCATACGAGTCCCTTCCCTCTCGGGAACCCGGGTTCGGAGGGCCGCGTCCGGCTCGGCGACTCGGCACGGTGGCAACACACGGGACACAGAGGCCCTCTTGCGTATCAGCCGCCTCACCCGAGATCGTGCTGACGGAGATTCAGTACCAGGCCGTGCCGGGTGGCGAGCCCGGAGATCCCCCCTGGACACGGCCCAGCAGCGCACCATCAGCTCCTCTGATCTGGAGGCTCGATGAACGACGCAGCCACACCCGACCACGGCGCATCGGCCGCCCCCGGCGACGACGCCGTCCCTCCCCCGCCGGACTCCACCGACTCCCCCAGCCGCCGCTCCGTCCTGCGGACCTCCGCGGGGGTCGCCGGGGCCGGGGTGGCCCTCGGCGGATTCAGCGGGCTCGGTGTATCGGCCGCGTCCGCGGCACCCCCGGACGGCTCGGCGGCGGTGGCCGCCGCCGAGGCGCTGAAGGTACCGCCGCGCCAGGGCAGGACCATGGCGGGGGTGCCCTTCGAGCGCCGGAGCACGGTCCGGCTCGGAATCATCGGCCTCGGCAACCGGGGCGCCGCGATGCTCGGCCTCTTCCTCGCCCTGCCCGGGGTCCGCGTCGTCGCCCTCTGCGACCCGGTCCGGACGAAGACCGAGCGGGCCGCAGCCAAGGTCGTCGCGGCCGGACAGCCCTCCCCCACCCTCTACACCAACGGCGACGACGACTACCTCCAGCTCTGCGAGCGGGGCGATCTCGATCTCGTCTATGTCGCCACGCCCTGGGAGACCCACTTCGCCATGGCGAAGGCGGCCCTGCGCGGCGGCAAGCACGTCGGGGTGGAGTGTCCGGTCGCGATGCGGCTGGAGGAGCTGTGGGCCCTGGTCGACCTCTCCGAACGCACCCGGCGCCACTGTATGCAGCTGGAGAACTGCTGCTACGGCAGGAACGAGATGCGGGTCCTGAGAATGGCCCACGCCGGGAAGTTCGGCGAACTGCTGCACGGCGCGGGCGCCTACAACCACGATCTGCGCGATCTGATGTTCGACTCCGACTACTACGAGGGGCCCTGGCGGCGGCTCTGGCACACCCGGCTCCGCGGCGATCTCTATCCCAACCACGCCTTCGGGCCGATCGCCAACTACATGGACGTCAACCGTGGTGACCGCGCGGTCTCCATCGCCAGCTTCGGCACCCCCGCCCTGGGCCTCGCCGAGTACCGGAAGGCGCATATGCCACCGGGCGACCCCAGCTTCAAGGAGAGTTATGTCTCCGCCGACCGCACCATCAGCATGGTGCGGACGGCCAAGGGCCGGATCATCCGGCTGGAGCACGATGTGTCGACCCCGCATCCGTACAGCAGGATCAACAGCCTCGGCGGCACCAAGGGCGTCTTCGAGGACTATCCGGCCCGGATCTATCTGGAGCCCGACCACTCCAACCACGCCTGGGGCGACTTCTCCCGGTACGCGGAGTGGGACCACTGGCTCTGGAAGGAGCACGCCAATCCGCCGGGCGGCCACGGCGGGATGGACTACATCATGCTCTTCCGTCTGATCCAGACCATGCGGCTCGGTCTGGTCCCCGATTTCGATGTGTACGACGCGGCGGTCTGGACCGCTCCGGTACCGCTGAGTCATCTGTCGATCAAGGCCCAGGGCGCCCCGCTGCAGATCCCGGACTTCACCCGTGGCGAGTGGCGCCGAAGCCGTCCAGGTGTGGATTCGGCCAAACCTGGAGAGTGAGGCGGAGACTCCGCTTCGAACCCGAACGCGGCCGATGCCGTACGGGGAGCGGGCGCCGGGTACGGCTCCGCTCCCCCCGGCACGCGCGGGCGTTCGAAACGCCCGAAAACCGATTGCGCGAACCGGGCGATCGGAGCGAACCTTGCACGGTTTGCACCACCCTCGACTGTGCTGGGGCACCATGCAGATCCAGAATCTTCCCTTCAGGGATCCCGGTAAACCCGATGTGCGATCGGGTACGCGATTTTTGGCCTGGCTCTTTCGCCATCAGCTCGGCGGCCAGGCAAAGGCTCTGGGCTGGGGCCTGCTGAACCAGCTCTCCATAGCCGGACTGGCCGTGGCCACCGGTATCGCCGTCCAGGCGGTGGTGGACCGGGACGGCACCCGGCTCGCCTGGGCGGGCGGGCTGCTGGCCGTCCTCGGTGCCGGGATCGCGGTGGGCGAGACCATGCTGCACCGGGCGACCGTCACCAACTGGATCACCGCCGCCGCCCGGGTCCAGCAACTGCTCTCCCGGAAGACCGCCGAACTGGGTTCGGTACTGACCCGCCGGGTCGCCGCGGGCGAGATCGTCGCGGTCTCCGCGGGCGATGTGGAGAAGATCGGCTGGATCGTCGAGGCGTTCTCCCGCTTCCTGGCGGCGGCCACGACGGTCCTGCTGGTCAGCGGGGCGCTGGTGATCTACCAGCCCGCCCTCGGCGTGGTGGTCGCGATCGGCTTCCCGATCATCGGTCTGGCCGTGCTGCCGCTGCTGTCGCCCGCGTCGAAGCGGGCCGACGTCCAGCGGGAGAAGGCCGGATACGCCACCGAGCTGGCCGCTGACACCGTCGCCGGACTGCGGGTCCTGCGCGGTATCGGCGGCGAGGAGCAGTTCCTCGACCGCTACCGCGAGGCGTCCCAGGAGGTGCGCCGGGCCGCCGTCCGGGCCGCCCGCACCTGGTCCCTGATCTCCGCGATCCAGGTCCTGCTGCCGGGCGCGCTGATGCTGATCGTGGTGGTCTACGGCGCCCACCTGGCGCTGGACGGGCAGATCGCGGTCGGTGAGCTGGTCACCGTCTACAGCGCCGTACTGCTGGCGCAGCACCCGCTGCGGAACGTGGAGGAGATCGCCCTCGCGTACTCCTACTCGAAGCCGTCCGCGAAGCGAGCGGCCCGGGTGCTCGCGCTCCGCAGGACGAGTACGACCACCGACCGCGACCACGGACGCCCCACCGGTGACCTCTACGACCCGGTGACCGGTGTCCTGGCGCCCGAAGGGCTGCTGACCGCCGTCGTCTGCGGCGACCCCGACACCGCCGGGAACCTGGCCGAGCGGCTGGGCGGCCATCCGGCCGCCGATGTGGTGCCCCCGGCCGGTCCCGGGGAAACCGGGGCCGCGGCCGGGACCGCCGCCCCGGTGGACTCCGTACTGCTGGGCGAGGTCCCGCTGGACGAGCTGCCGCTGGAGGAGGCCAGAACCGCCGTCCTCGTCCAGGACAAGGAGCCCGTACTGCTCTCCGGCACCCTGCGCGAGCTGCTGGACGTGCCCTCGTCGGGGCGGGTCTCGGCGGCCGACGCGCTGGACGCGGCGCAGTGTGCCGACGTCCTGACCGCCCTGGGCCGCGCGTCGGGCGACTCCGACGGCTCCGGCGACCCCATGGAGACCCCGATCACCGAGCGCGGCCGGTCGCTCTCCGGCGGCCAGCGCCAGCGTCTCGCCCTGGCCAGGTCGCTGGTGACCGACCCCGAGGTACTGGTACTCGACGAGCCGACGTCGGCCGTGGACTCCCACACCGAGGCCCGGATCGCGGCGGGTCTGCGACGGCTGCGCGACGACCGTACGACGGTGGTCTTCGCATCGTCGCCGCTGCTGCTCGATCTGGCGGACCGGGTGGTGCTGGTGGACGGCGAGAGCGTGGCCGCCGTCGGCACCCACCGGGAGCTGCTGCGCTCCGAGCCCCGCTACCGCGCGGTCGTCACCCGTGAGGCCGACCCCGGCCGGGAGAGGGAGGCCGGCGTCCCGGCCTGACCACCCGGGAGGCCCCCGCGCCCCGGCCCGACCGACCGGGGCGCGACGACGGAGACCGTGTGACGGACCGGTGGGCGGGACGAACCCGCCCACCGGACGCACCCTTTTTCAGACTTCAGGAGGAATGACCATGTTCCGGGTGAAGGCGCCGGATTTCGATCCGGCGGCACCCGAGTCGGCGACGACGCTGCCGGTTGGCGGCGCCGCGACCGTACGGGGTTATGCGCGGGAGCTGATACGGCGGCATCGCCGTGCGTTCACCGTGCTCATATCCGTCCAGGCGCTGGTAGTGATCGCCTCCATGGTGGGGCCGTATCTGCTGGGTTCCCTGGTCGACCGGCTCAACGAGGGGGCCGACGAGCTGCGGCTGGGGCCCGTCGTCGCACTGTTCGTGGTGGCGCTGCTGCTCCAGACGTTCCTCGCCCGGCTGGTGGCACTGCGGGGGGTGATGCTCGGCGAGGAGATGCTGGCCGATCTGCGCGAGGACTTCCTCGTCCGGTCGGTGCGGCTGCCTCCGGGGGTACTGGAGCGGGCGGGTACGGGTGATCTGCTGGCCCGGATCACCACCGATATCGACCGGCTCGCCAACGCCATGCGGGAAGCCGTGCCCCAGCTCGCCATCGGGGTGGTGTGGGCGGCGCTGCTGCTGACCGGGCTGACGATCACGGCGCCGCCGCTGGCGCTCGCCGTGGTGGTGGCGGCTCCGCTGCTGATCGTGGTCTGCCGCTGGTACTTCCGCCGGGCGCCGTCCGCCTACCGCTCGGAGGCGGCGGGGCTGGCGGGGGTGGCCGCGACGCTCGCCGAGACCGTCGACGCGGGCCGGACCGTCGAGGCCCACCGGCTGGGCCGGCGCAGGATCGAGCTGTCGGACCGGCGGATCAAGGAATGGACGTCCTGGGAGAACTACACCCTCTATCTGCGTTCGATCCTCTTCCCGGCGATCAACGCCACCCACACCACCGTGCTCGGTGTGGTGCTGCTGGTCGGCGGGGTGTTCGTGCTCCAGGGGTGGCTCGACGTGGGCCAGCTGACCACGGGCGCGCTGCTGGCCCAGATGCTGGTGGAGCCGGTCGGCACGATTCTGCGCTGGTACGACGAGCTGCAGATCGCCCAGGTGTCGCTGGCCCGGCTGGTGGGTGTGCGGGAGATCGAGCCGGACGCGGGGGACGCCGAGCTGCGGCCCGAGGGGCGCGAGATGCGCGCCGACGGGGTGCGCTTCGGCTATGTCGACGGCGTCGACGTACTGCATGACGTGACCCTGACCGTGAAGCCGGGGAGCCGGGTGGCGCTCGTCGGCCCCTCGGGCGCCGGGAAGTCGACGCTGGGGCGGCTGCTGGCCGGGATCTACGGGCCCCGGTCGGGCCGGGTCTCCCTCGGTGAGGCCGAGCTGTCCCGGATGCCGGCCGAACGGGTGCGCGAGCATGTGGCCCTGGTCAACCAGGAACACCATGTGTTCGTCGGGACGCTGCGGGACAATCTGCGGCTCGCCCGGGCCGGGGCGGCGGATCCCGAGCTGTGGGACGCGCTCGCGTCGGTGGACGCGGACGGCTGGGCGCGGGCGCTGCCCGAGGCCCTGGACACGGAGGTCGGCTCCGGCGGCCTGGCACTGACTCCGGCGCAGGCGCAGCAGATCGCGCTGGCCCGGCTGGTCCTGGCCGATCCCCATACCCTGGTCCTGGACGAGGCCACGTCCCTGCTGGACCCGAGGGCGGCCCGGGAGCTGGAGCGGTCCCTGTCGCGGGTGCTGGAGGGCCGTACGGTCGTGGCGATCGCGCACCGGCTGCACACCGCGCACGACGCAGATGTGATCGCCGTCGTGGAGGAGGGCCGGATCACCGAGCTGGGGCAGCACGACGAGTTGGTGGCGGCCGGGGGGCCGTACTCGGCGCTCTGGCGGTCCTGGCACGGCTGACGGGCCCGACGGCCCCGACGGGCTCGACGGGTCGAGTGGGCTCGGAGGGCGGGGAGCCGCGGAACCGGCTTCCCGCCCCGCGCGGGGCCCGTCGGAGATCAGGCGCCGACCAGTTCCGCCTTGTTCATCGCGGCTATGTGGCGCTCCTGCGGGCCCGTCTGGCCGCCGCCGTCGAGGAACTGGGCGGCGGCGCCGATCAGGAATCCGCCGATGAGTACGGGCGCGACGTCCGCGGCCGCCGTACGCGGCGCGGATTCGGGGACGATCATCTTGGCCAGCTGGCCCGCCGCGCCGATCAGCAGGGCGGCGGAGGCGACGAGGGCCAGCAGGGCCTTGGTCGGACGACGACGGCGCATGGGCGCTCCCGGGGTGCGCGGGCCACGGCGACGGCAGTGCGCCGCGGCGTACGACTGGGCCGCCACACCGGCGGCTGAGAGGACGTGCTGAGGGGACGTTAGGCCCGGACCGCCCCACGGCGCCACCCCCTGTGGACAACCGTGCCGGACCGGTGACGAACCCGGCCGGAAGCCCGCGCCCCGGTCGCCGTGACCACCGGCGCCGCCGTTAGCATGTAATGCATGCAGCTTGAAGAAGACCCTTACGAAATCCGGGTCGGCGTACCCACGGCGGAGGTCTTCCGCCGACTGCGGACCGATGCCGGGCTCTCCGACAAGAGCCCCGAGGCGGTCGCCCTCGCCCTCCCCAACACCTGGTTCGGCGTGGTCCTGCGCCACGCGGGCGAGCCGATCGGCATGGGCCGGATCATCGGGGACGGCGGTACCGCGTTCCAGCTCGTCGACATCTGTGTGCACCCCGCCCACCAGGGACGTGGTCTCGGCAAGCGCATCATGGCGGCGCTCACCGGGGAGCTGGACCGCCGGGCGCCCGAGACCGCGTACGTATCCCTGATCGCGGACGGCCCCGCACGCCATCTCTACGAGAAGTTCGGCTTCGCGGACACGGCCGGACATGACTCCATCGGCATGTACCGGACGACGGGCCGGGGCTGAGCCGGCCGCCAGCGGGCCGGGCCCGGCTCAGAACACATTGAGCGCCGAGGCCCCGCCCACTCCCCCGAGCAGCATGAAGACCGGCATCAGCACCTTCAGCTCCACCCAGCTTCCGGCCCGGAAGCGCAGCGCCTTCGGCGGGCCGATGGGGTACCAGCGCTTGTTGCCGATCGGGATGGGCCACAGGACCGGACAGCCCGAGACGGTCAGGGAGTCGCCGATGTCGTGGACCAGGGCGCCCAGCACGATCGGCAGCCCGAGCCAGAGATATTCCTGTCCCGGAGCCGTGAACAGCCAGTCGGAGCCGTTGCCCGGCTTGTCGAGCACTCCGGCCAGGATCCAGGCGCTGGTGGCGCCCAGCAGCCAGACCAGGACGTCGCTCGACATCCGCGCGGCCCGCCACAGCAGCCCCTCGACCGCGAGCACCAGATGGACGAAGAGGATCCCGAGGACCGCCCACCGGCCGCCCGTGACGGCGAGGGCGGAGGCGCCGCCGCCGATCATTACGGCCCAGACCCAGGTATGGGTGAGGGTGCGGTGGCCGCCCGTACGCCGCTTGTCACCGGGCTTCCGGGTCGCCTGGTAGACGGCGTAGGAGAGTTTGTCGACGATCTCGCAGAGCGCCTTGGAGACCGGCCCGAAGGCCCGGGAGATGGTCGCCGCCTTGTGGTCGAGATCGGGCGCGAGCGCGGCGCCCGCGCAGATCAGCGCGCCGACGACGAGTACCGGCCAGGGCATGGGGTGCCCGGCGGCGGCCGTCGCCGCGCCCACCCCCAGCCAGGCCGCCGCCCCGGAGAGTGAGTGCGCCGGTCCCATCATGATCGTGTCCCCGCCCCGTGGTGGCCCGGCGGTCCCGGAACGTTTCCGCCCGGACCCGGCGGGCCGCTGTCGCCGATGTGACCGGCGTTGTCGTTGATTCGCTGTCGTTGCTGTTGCCGTCCCCGCCGGTTCATACGGGGGACGGGCCCGGCCGTCACCGCCGAACCGGCCCGCCCCGCAAGGCCGGTCGGCGCCGGGGCAACCCCGGCCGACAGAGCAGCGTACCGTCCGTGATCTTCGCCGCGCCGCCCGGATCCCCGGTCCGAGGTGAATCCGGCGGCCCGCGCCAGGCAAGATGGGGGGCGTGACGCTTATCGATCAGCTGCCGCCGGACGCCGACCCCGATGCCCTCTTCGAGGCTTTCTCCTCCTGGGCGGAGGGCCGGGGCATCTCGCTCTACCCGGCGCAGGAGGAGGCGCTGATCGAAGTCGTCTCGGGGGCGAACGTCATCCTCTCCACGCCCACCGGCTCCGGGAAGTCGCTGGTGGCGGCGGGCGCCCACTTCACGGCCCTGGCCCGGGACGAGGTGACGTTCTACACCGCCCCGATCAAGGCGCTGGTCTCGGAGAAGTTCTTCGACCTCTGCAAGATCTTCGGCACCGAGAACGTCGGCATGCTGACCGGGGACGCGTCGGTCAACGCGGACGCCCCGGTGATCTGCTGTACGGCCGAGATCCTGGCCTCGATCGCGCTGCGGGACGGCCGGGACGCCGATATCGGCCAGGTCGTGATGGACGAGTTCCACTTCTACGCGGAGCCGGACCGCGGCTGGGCGTGGCAGATCCCGCTGCTGGAGCTGCCGCAGGCGCAGTTCGTGCTGATGTCGGCGACCCTCGGGGACGTCTCGCGGTTCGAGCGGGATCTGACCCGGCGGACCGGCCGTCCCACCGCGGTGGTCCGCTCCGCGACCCGTCCGGTCCCCCTGTCGTACGAGTACCGCCGTACGCCGATCACGGAGACCCTGACCGAGCTGCTGGAGACCCGGCAGGCACCGGTCTACATCGTGCACTTCACGCAGGCCGCGGCGGTGGAGCGGGCGCAGTCCCTGATGAGTATCAATATGTGCTCGCGGGAGGAGAAGGAGCGGATCGCCGAACTGATCGGCAACTTCCGTTTCACCACCAAGTTCGGACGCAATCTGTCGCGTTACGTCCGGCACGGGATCGGGGTGCATCACGCGGGCATGCTGCCCAAGTACCGCCGACTGGTGGAGAAGCTGGCCCAGGCGGGGCTGCTGAAGGTGATCTGCGGTACGGACACCCTCGGTGTCGGGGTGAACGTCCCGATCCGTACGGTGCTGTTCACGGCGCTCACCAAGTACGACGGCACCCGCGTCCGCACCCTGCGGGCCCGGGAGTTCCACCAGATCGCGGGCCGGGCGGGACGGGCCGGTTTCGATACGGCGGGGCTGGTCGCCGCCCAGGCACCCGAGCACGTGATCGAGAACGACAAGGCGCTGGCCAAGGCCGGCGACGATCCGAAGAAGCGCCGCAAGGTGGTCCGCAAGAAGGCCCCCGAGGGCTTTGTCGCCTGGTCGGACTCGACCTTCGAGAAGCTGATCGAGTCCGAGCCCGAGCCGCTGACCAGCCGGTTCAATGTGACGCATACGATGCTGCTGTCGGTGATCGCCCGCCCGGGGAACGCCTTCGACGCCATGCGGCGGCTGCTGGAGGACAATCACGAGCCGCGCCGCAACCAGCTGCGGCACATCCGCCGGGCCATCGCGATCTACCGGTCGCTGCTGGACGGCGGGGTGGTGGAGCGGCTGGACGAGCCGGACGCCCAGGGCCGGATCGTCCGGCTGACCGTCGACCTCCAGCACGACTTCGCGCTCAACCAGCCGCTGTCGACCTTCGCGCTTGCCGCGTTCGAGCTGCTGGACCCGGAGTCGCCGTCGTACGCGCTGGACATGGTCTCCGTGGTGGAGTCGACGCTCGACGACCCCCGGCAGATCCTCGCGGCCCAGCAGAACAAGGCCCGCGGCGAGGCGGTCGCGCTGATGAAGGCCGACGGAGTCGAGTACGAGGAGCGGATGGAGCGGCTCCAGGAGGTGACGTACCCGAAGCCGCTGGAGGAGCTGCTGTGGCACGCGTACGACGTCTACCGCAAGAGCCACCCGTGGGTGGGTGACCATCCGGTCTCCCCGAAGTCCGTGATCCGCGACATGTACGAGCGGGCGCTCTCGTTCACCGAGTTCACCTCGTTCTACGAGCTGGCCAGGACCGAGGGCATCGTGCTCCGCTATCTGGCCGGTGCCTACAAGGCTCTGGAGCACACCATCCCGGACGATCTGAAGTCCGAGGACCTCCAGGATCTGATCGCCTGGCTGGGCGAGATGGTCCGCCAGGTGGACTCGTCCCTGCTGGACGAGTGGGAGCAGCTGGCCAATCCCGATGTGGAGACCGCCGAGGAGGCCCAGGAGAAGGCCGACCAGGTCCGGCCGGTCACCGCCAACGCCCGGGCCTTCCGGGTACTCGTACGGAACGCGATGTTCCGGCGGGTGGAACTGGCCGCCCTCGACAAGGTCGGGGAGCTGGGCGAGCTGGACGCCGACTCCGGCTGGGACGCCGATGCCTGGGGCGAGGCGATGGACGCGTACTGGGACGAGTACGAGGAGCTGGGCACCGGACCCGACGCCCGCGGTCCCCGGCTGCTGCTGATCGAGGAGGACGAGCCGCACGGGCTGTGGCGGGTCCGGCAGATCTTCGCCGACCCGAACGGCGACCACGACTGGGGCATCAGTGCCGAGGTCGATCTCGCGGCCTCCGACGAAGAGGGCCGTGCGGTGGTACGGGTGACATCGGTGGGGCAGCTGTGACCGGGCGGACGGCGCTCCGCCGTTTCCCACGGCCCGGTCGGCGGACCTGGCCGGACGAGCCACGATCAGGAGAAGCGCGATGACGAATCCGGCCGAACGCCTGGTCGATCTGCTCGATCTGGAGCGGATCGAGGTCAATATCTTCCGCGGGGCGAGCCCCGACGAGTCGCTGCAGCGGGTCTTCGGCGGCCAGGTCGCCGGACAGGCGCTGGTCGCGGCGGGCCGCACCACGGACGGGGAGCGCCCGGTGCACTCCCTGCACGCCTACTTCCTGCGGCCCGGCCGCCCCGGGGTGCCGATCGTCTACCAGGTGGAGCGGGTCAGGGACGGCCGGTCCTTCACCACCCGCCGGGTCACGGCGGTCCAGGAGGGGCGGACGATCTTCAATCTGACGGCCTCCTTCCACTCGCCCGAGCCCGGCGGGATCGAGCACCAGCTGCCGCCCCGGCTGGACTTCCCGGCGCCCGAGACGCTGCCCAAGGTCGCGGACGAGATCCGGGAGCATCTGGGCGCGCTGCCGGAGGCGCTGGAGCGGATGGCCCGCCGCCAGCCGTTCGACATCCGCTACACCGAGCGGCTGCGGTGGAGCCCGGCGGAGATCAAGGAGAAGGAGTCCGATCCGCGCAGCGCCGTCTGGATGCGGGCGGTCGGCCCGCTGGGCGACGATCCGCTGATCCACACCTGCGCGCTGACCTACGCCAGCGATATGACCCTGCTGGACGCGGTACGCATCCCGATCGAACCCCTGTGGGGGCCGCGCAACTTCGATCTGGCGTCGCTGGACCACGCGATGTGGTTCCACCGGCCGTTCCGGGCCGACGAGTGGTTCCTCTACGACCAGGAGTCGCCGATCGCCACCGGCGGTCGCGGGCTGGCCCGGGGCCGGATCTACAACCGGGACGGCGAACTGCTGGTCTCCGTCGTCCAGGAGGGCTTGTTCCGGCCACTCGGCGGCTGACGCCGTGACCGACCCGCGCGCGGCAGACCGGTCACCCTCCGTCCCCGGAGCGCCTCCCACGGCCTCCCGGGGTGAATGACCGTTCACAAGAAGACCCCGTGAGACCTCACGGGAGCACCATGAGACGAGGAGTCGAGAGATGACGACGCTGTACGACATCCCGCTGCGGACCCTGGCGGACGAGCCGACGTCGCTGGGCGCGTACCGGGGTTCGGTGGTACTGGTGGTGAACGTCGCGTCGAAGTGCGGACTGACGCCCCAGTACTCCGGACTTGAGCGGATCCAGAAGGAGTACGGGGAGCGCGGCTTCACGGTCGTGGGCGTGCCGTGCAACCAGTTCGGCGGTCAGGAGCCGGGCAGCGCCGACGAGATCGCGACATTCTGCTCCGCGACCTACGGTGTCAGCTTCCCGATGCTGGCGAAGACCGAGGTCAACGGGGCCGGGCGGGATCCGCTGTACACGGAGCTGACCCGGACCGCCGACGCGGCGGGCGAGGCCGGGGACGTGCAGTGGAACTTCGAGAAGTTCCTGATCGGCCCGGACGGCACGGTCGCGGCCCGGTTCCGGCCCCGGACCGAGCCGGACGCCCCCGAGGTCGTCGCGGCGATCGAGCGGCTGCTGACGGCCTGACCCCAGCCGCACGGGCGGGTGGTACGGGCCGGGCATCCGGAGCCGGGCGTTCGGGTCCGGGCCGCACCGACCCGCCGCGGGAGCCGGTCGGTCCGGCGGACCGGGACACCGGAGAGGGCGCGGCCGGTCACCGGTCGCCGGATCTCGCCCGCCCCCGCGAAGATCGTGTGGATCGCGGCGTCCCGGCGGCGCGTCCGCCCGACCCGGTGCGAAGCGCCGTCCCGCCGACGTCCGCGACGGCCGTCGGACCAGCGGCCGGGTCGCTTCGATCTGGATCCCTGTCCGGGTCGTACGAACCCGCCCCCGTTCCCGGCCCGCCCGCGGGCCCCGGCAAACCGTTCGTACCGCCGCTCCCCGCCCCGCCGGGCGAGCGGTGGGCGGGGATCCGTTCGACGTCGTCGGGGTCCCGCACCCGCCGACCGCTACTACTCACGGTAACTACCGCCCGCTACCGGGGAGTAGAGCCCGTCGGCGTCCCGGCGGCCGGTCCGAACGGACCCGAGGGTGTTACTTTGCGCATGCGTCAGGCATATCGCAGGGGCGGGAGAACGATCTGATGGAGACCACGCGGCACGCCACCGACCAGGACCGGTCGGCGGCCGAACAGCGCCGCAGGGAGTTGCTGGAGGCGGCCGACCGGGTCGTGCTCCGCGACGGCCCCGGTGCGTCCATGAACGCGATCGCCGCGGAGGCGGGCATCACCAAGCCCATCCTGTACCGGCACTTCGGCGACAAGGGCGGTCTCTACCGGGCGCTGGCGCAGCGGCACACCGACGCGCTGCTGGAGGCGCTCCGGGCGGCGCTGGACGCCCCCGCGGACCGCCGGGAGCGGGTGGCGGCGACGCTGGACACCTATCTCGCCGCCATCGAGGCGCGACCGCAGGTCTACCGGTTTCTGATGCATCCGGCCGAGCCCGTCACCACCCCGGCGGGGAACGGGGCCGCGAGCGCCCCGGCGGCGGAGACCGGTTTCGATGTCGGACGGCACTCCGCGCCCCTGCTGCGGCGCCTCGGCGAGGAGCTGGCGCAGGTCATCGGCGAGCGGGTCGACCTCGGACCCGACGGCACCCGGCTGGCCCGGGTCTGGGGCCACGGCATCGTCGGAATGATGCACGCGGCGGGCGACTGGTGGCTCGGCGACCGGCCCTGCTCCCGCGCCGAGCTGGTCGACGATCTCACCGATCTGCTCTGGGGGCGGCTCGCCACGGTCGGCGACCGCGACGGCGGCCCCGGTTTCTGAGCCGTAGCGGGCCGTCCGGCGGCCCCGCCACCGTTCCGGCGGACCCTCGGTGGCACTCCCCCGCCGGACCGGACCCGCGCGAACCGGTCGTACGGGCCCGGAGCCCCGGCGCGCTTTCCCCGGGTCCCGTGGCGTTCCGCGGCCGTACGGAACGCAGCCCTCCGCCGCCTCGCGGAAGGCCCCCGTACGAAACGGCCCGTCCCCGTGGCGGCGGCCCCGCCCGCGTCAGGGTCCGGCGAGCGGTCGCCCCGCGGCCGCGCCGTCGTCCCGGCTCCCGATCCGGTCGGCCCAGGGCGCCCGCGCGACCGCGCGCAGCAGCCGGGTCCGGCGCAGCCCGGTGAGCCGGTCCGCGTAGACCACACCGTCCAGATGGTCGGTCTCGTGCTGGAGGCAGCGGGCGAAGAACCCGGTGCCCTCCACCCGTACCGGCTCGCCGTCCGCGGTGAAGCCCTCGACCACGGCCCGGTCGTACCGCGGGGTCCCGGCCTCCAGACCGGGCAGCGACAGACAGCCCTCGGGGCCGCGCAGTTCCAGGCCGTCCGCCTCGACCAGCCGGGGATTGACCAGATGGCCGAGATGCCGGACGTCCTCGTCGTCGGGGCAGTCGTAGACGAACACCCGCAGCCCGACCCCGACCTGATTGGCCGCCAACCCCACGCCGCGGGCCGCGTACATGGTCGCGAACATGTCCTCGACCAGCCGGCGCAGCCCGGGGCCGAAGTCGGTGACGGGCTCACAGGGGGCGTGCAGCACGGGATCGCGGAAAAGGCTCACGGGCCGTACGCGTCCGGAACTGCCGGGGATCGGCCGGTTTCGCATGGGCGCAAGGGTACGTTCCCGGGGCTGTCGGCCGCGTCGCGCGGTGCCGAGGTACGGCGGCCCGGCCGGACCTGGATAGGCTGGGGTCGACCGATGCAAGGAGGATCAAGGACCATGGCAGGCACCTCGGAGCCACTGACGCCTCGCGCCAAGCTCGCCGTGACGGCCGGCAAGGCGGCGGCGGCGGTGTCACGTGCGGCCGGACGCGGTAGCGGCTCGGTCATCGGCGGGAAGGTCGCGCTGAAACTCGACCCCGATCTGCTGGGGCGGCTGGCGCAGCACCTGGACGTCGTCCTGGTGTCGGCCACGAACGGCAAGACGACGACCACCCGGCTGATCGCGGAGGCGCTGCGCGCCGCCGGGCCGGTGGTCTCCAACGCGCTGGGCGCCAATATGCCGGCCGGGATCACCTCCGCGCTGGCGGGCGGTTCCAGCGCCAAGTTCGGTGTGATCGAGGTCGACGAGAAGTATCTGGCGGGGGTGGCGCGCGATGTGACGCCGAAGGCGATCGCGCTGCTGAATCTCTCCCGTGACCAGCTCGACCGGGCCGCCGAGACCCGGATGCTGGCGGAGAAGTGGCGGGAGGGCCTCGCGGGCACCAAGGCCGTCGTGATCGCCAACGCGGACGATCCGCTGGTGGTGTGGGCGGCCTCCTCCTCCCCTCATGTGGTGTGGGTGGCGGCCGGACAGGCGTGGAAGGACGACGCCTGGTCCTGCCCGTCCTGCGGCGGTGTGATGCAGCGCCCGGGCGACGACTGGTACTGCGGCGAGTGCGGCTTCCGCCGCCCCGCGCCGAGCTGGGTGCTGAGCGGGGACCACGTCCTCGACCCGCACGGTTCGGCCTGGCCGATCCATCTCCAGCTCCCGGGCCGCGCCAACAAGGCCAACGCGACCAGTTCGGCCGCCGTCGCCGCCTGCTTCGGCGTGCCGCCACAGGTGGCGCTGGAGCGGATGTACCAGGTGCAGGCGGTGGCCGGGCGCTATGACGTGGTCACCTTCAACCAGCGCGAGCTGCGGCTGCTGCTGGCGAAGAACCCGGCGGGCTGGCTGGAGACGTTCTCGCTGATCGACCCGCCGCCGACCCCGGTGATCCTGTCGGTGAACGCGCGCGGCGCCGACGGTACCGACACCTCCTGGCTCTGGGACGTGGACTACACCCGGCTCGCCGGGCATCCGATCGTGGTCATCGGCGACCGGCGGCTCGACCTGGCGGTCCGGCTGGAGGTCGCGGGCCTGGACTTCCGGGTCTGCGAGACCGTGGACGAGGCGGTGGCGATGGCGCCGCCCGGACGGATCGAGCTGATCGCGAACTACACCGCCTTCCAGGACGTCCGCCGCCGCGTGGGCAACTGACCCGACCGGACCGACGAGAACGAGAGAGACTGATCCAGCATGGCCGACAACAGCCTCCGTCTGGTCTGGGTCTACCCGGACCTGCTGTCCACCTACGGCGACCAGGGCAACGCGCTGGTCGTGGAGCGGCGGGCCCGGCAGCGCGGCCTCGACGTCCAGCGGGTCGACGTCCGCAGCGACCAGCCCGTCCCCACCTCGGGCGACATCTACCTGATCGGCGGCGGTGAGGACCGGCCGCAGCGGCTGGCCGCCGAGCGGCTGCGGCGCGACACCGGACTGAGCCGGGCCGCCGAGAACGGCGCGATCATCTTCTCGGTCTGCGCCGGGTACCAGATCCTCGGCCACGAGTTCATCAACGACCTGGGGCAGCGGGAGCCGGGCCTCGGTCTGATCGATGTGGTCTCCACCCGGGGCGAGGGCGAGCGCTGCGTCGGCGACGTCCTCGCCGACATCGACCCCCGGCTGGGGCTGCCTCAGCTCACCGGCTTCGAGAACCACCAGGGCATCACCCACCTCGGCCCCACCGCCCGGCCGTTCGCCCGGACCGTCCTGGGCCGCGGCAACGGCACCGGCGACGGCACCGAGGGCGCGTACAACGAGACCGTGTTCGGGACGTATATGCACGGTCCGGTGATGGCGCGCAATCCGCAGATCGCGGATCTGCTGCTGAAGCTGGCGCTCGATGTGAACGCGCTGCCCCCGGTCGACGACCGGTGGTACGAGGCGCTGCGGAACGAGCGGATCACGACGGCGACCCAGCCCGCCTGAGCCCCGCCGACCGAAGTCCCCGAGCCGTCCGGCCGGGGACTTCGGCGTACCCGGGGTCGGTACGGTCCGTCGGCCGCGGGCCGTACGGCGGGATCCGGCCGCAGCCGGGCGGGGCGCGGCCCGGACCAGACCGCGGCCGGGCGCGGTCCCGGCGGCGGGGTCCGGGCGTCCCATCAGGCGGACGCCCCATTCGGCCGGTGGCCCGGGGCGCCGGTAGGGTGAGGCTCGATCCAGCCGGACGACGTGGTCCGGGAGTCGGCCCACGTTGCAAAGGTAATTCGGGCAATGCGCATTGGTGTGCTCACTTCCGGAGGCGACTGCCCCGGTCTGAACGCCGTCATCCGGTCCGTCGTGCACCGCGCGGTCGTCGACCACGGCGACGAGGTGATCGGTTTCCACGACGGCTGGAAGGGTCTGCTGGAGTGTGACTACCGCAAGCTGGACCTGGACGCCGTCGGCGGCATCCTGGCCCGCGGCGGTACGATCCTCGGCTCGTCCCGGGTCCGGCCCGAGCAGCTGCGCGACGGCGTCGAGCGGGCCAAGGGCCACTGCGCCGACCTGGGTCTCGACGCGGTCATCCCGATCGGCGGCGAGGGCACCCTCAAGGCCGCGCATCTGCTCTCCGAGGGCGGTCTGCCGATCGTCGGCGTACCGAAGACCATCGACAACGACATCGCCGCCACCGATGTGACCTTCGGCTTCGATACGGCGGTCGGGGTGGCGACGGAGGCCCTGGACCGGCTGAAGACCACCGCCGAGTCGCATCAGCGGGTACTGATCGTCGAGGTCATGGGCCGTCACACCGGGTGGATCGCGCTGCATTCCGGGATGGCGGCCGGGGCGCACGCCGTGGTCGTCCCCGAGCGGCCCTTCGACATCGAGGAGCTGACCAAGCGGGTCGGCGCCCGGTTCGAGGCGGGCAAGCGGTTCGCGATCGTGGTGGTCGCGGAGGGCGCCAAGCCGCGTGAGGGCACCATGCGCTGGGACGAGGGCGGCAAGGACGTCTACGGCCACGAGCGGTTCGCCGGGGTCGCCCGTCAGCTCTCCAACGAGCTGGAGGACCGGCTCGGCAAGGAGGCGCGGCCGGTGATCCTCGGCCATGTGCAGCGGGGCGGTACGCCGACCGCGTACGACCGGGTCCTGGCGACCCGGTTCGGCTGGCACGCGGTGGAGGCCGCGCACCGGGGCGAGTTCGGCATGATGACGGCGCTGCGCGGAACGGACATCACCCTGGTACCGCTGGCGCGGGCCGTGGAGACCCTGAAGACGGTTCCGGACGAGCGGTACGCCGAGGCGGAGTGCGTGCTGTAGCCGGCGCCGCGACATCCGTCGCGCGGAACCGCCCCCGGTCGCGATCGCGGCCGGGGGCGGTTCTAGTCTGGTGCGGCAAGGCACGCACAGCGGAATCAGGAGCCGGCGGATGGATCACAGCGAGCACGGCACATCGATGGATCTGCCGCCGTTCACGCTGGAACGCGGACTGGAGCTCTCCCCCGACCCGTTCTTCCTCACCGGCGGTCTGGTGGCGCTGGCGCTCTACGGCTGGGGGGTGACCCGGCTGGTCCGGCGGGGCGACGCCTGGCCCGTGGGCCGTACCGTCTTCTTCGTCACCGGTGTGCTCACGGTGCTGCTGGCGATGTGCACCAAGCTCAACGACTACGGCATGGTCATCTTTAGCGTGCACATGGTGCAGCACATGATCATCAGCATGGTCTCGCCGATCCTGCTGCTGCTCGGCGCGCCGGTGACGCTGGCGCTGCGGGCGCTGCCGGTGGCGGGCCGGGGCCGGACGGGCCCGCGCGAGCTGCTGCTCGCCCTGCTGCACAGCCGCTATATGCGGATCATCACCCATCCGGTCTTCACGATCCCGCTCTTCATCGCGAGTCTGTACGGGCTCTACTTCACGCCCCTCTTCGACTTCCTGATGGGCTCGCAGACGGGCCATATCGTGATGATGATCCACTTCCTGGCGGTGGGTCTGGTCTTCTTCTGGCCGATCATGGGCGTGGATCCCGGTCCGCACCGGCCGGGCTATGTGATGCGGATGCTGGAGCTGTTCGCGGGCATGCCGTTCCACGCCTTCTTCGGTATCGCCCTGATGATGGCCAGCTCGCCGATGGTGAAGACGTACGACAGCCCTCCGGCGTCGCTGGGGATCGACGCGCTCTCCGACCAGCACGCGGCCGGTGGTATCGCCTGGGCGTTCAGTGAGATCCCCTCGGTACTGGTACTGATCGCGCTCGTCTTCCAGTGGTACCGGTCGGACCAGCGGCAGGCGCGGCGGAAGGACCGGGCGGCGGACCGGGACGGGGACAAGGAGCTGGCGGCGTACAACGCCTATCTGGCCCGGCTGCACGGCCGGGGCGCCGGTACCCCGGCGGCACCGGCCGGAGCGGAGACCGGACCGGAGACCGGGGCCACCGCGGCGGCGGACAGCGCTCCGGCGGCGGATGCCGGGACCGGTTCCGGGGCGGGCGGGGAGGCCATTGCGGCGGGTGCCGGGACGGCAGAAGGTACGGCGGCGAGCGCCCCGGAAAGCGCCACCGAAACGCGCCGGGAGCAGGGCGCGGGCGCCGGGCGGTAGCGCCGACCCCCCTTCCGGGGCGACCATGGCGGTGGCCACGGTCGTCGTCCGAGGAGGGCGCGTATGCCCGGTTCCACGCGTGCGATGGGTGCCATCACGATCGGCACCCTGGTGGTGGTCACCGCCTATACGGTGGCGCTCGGCAGCAACGGCTGGCTCTGGTTCGGCTGGGTGGTGCTGGGGCTGCTCACCGTGGGGATGATCGCCTCGCGGAACTGACCGGCGGCCCGCTCCGGCCGGGGGCGGGCCTCGCCCACCGGCGGCAGGGTGGCGTCCCGGCCGCTCTCACCCGGGACCCGGCCGCGGCTGGTCACGGTACGGGTGAACCAGATGACCTTGCCGTCACCGGTACCGCAGGTGCCCCAGCTGTCACTGAGCTGGGCGACGGTGGCGAGCCCGCCCCGGGCGGGGCAGGAACTGGTCATCCTCGGCATCCGGGGGTCGCGGTCCGCGACGGAGGCATTGATCCGGCGGCCGGTCCAGCGCAGCTCGACCAGACAGGTCGGATCGCCCGGCACATGACGGACGACATTCGCTATCAACGCGTCCACGGCCCGGCAGACCGGATCGATCTGGGCTTCGAGATCCCAGTGCCGCAGATGGGCCGCGAGAATGCGCCGGATCCGCGGCATCCGCTCCTCCGTCGCCAGCACTTCCATGCTGTACCGGCATTCGGTCTGACCGTGCATGACGATGGCTCCTCACCGCGACAGTCCGGATCCGCCCGGCTACGGCCGCCGACCGCGGCGACCTGCCGCGACAACCCGCCGGAAGATCACGGAGAGTCGCCGACTGACGCATTCGGGTCACTGCCCAGGGTGAACCCGGGGCCCACGGGCCGCAACAGCACACGGCGTACCGGCCGTCCCGGCGAAGACCCGGACGGGGCGCGCCGGAGCGGTGACCGGGCGGTCGACGGACACATAAAATGACCGCGTTCGAGAATTCCCGCAGGACCAGGGGCGCATCCCCCACCACCGGCCCGCTGCTGAAGGAGCACCCCCGACGTGTTCTACCACGTGCTCAAATACGTTCTTCTGGGGCCGCTGCTGCGGTTGCTGTTCCGGCCCAGGATCGAGGGTCTCGAACACATCCCCGAGGAGGGCGCGGCGATCGTCGCCGGAAACCATCTGTCGTTCTCCGACCATTTCCTGATGCCCGCCATCCTCAAACGGCGTATCACCTTTCTCGCGAAGGCGGAGTATTTCACCGGCCCCGGTCTCAAGGGGCGGCTGACGGCCGCGTTCTTCCACAGCGTCGGGCAGATCCCGGTGGACCGCTCGGGCAAGGAGGCGGGGCAGGCCGCGATTCGCGAAGGGCTCGGCGTCCTGAGCAAGGGCGAATTGCTGGGGATCTACCCGGAGGGCACCCGTTCGCACGACGGACGGCTCTACAAGGGCAAGGTCGGGGTGGCCGTGATGGCGCTCAGGGCCGGGGTGCCGGTGATTCCCTGTGCCATGGTCGGCACCTTCGAGATCCAGCCGCCCGGCCAGAAGCTGCCGAAGGTCAAGCGGGTCACGGTCCGCTTCGGCAAGCCCCTGGACTTCTCCCGCTATGCCGGTCTCGAGGACGAGAAGGCCATTCTCCGGGCCGTCACCGACGAGATCATGTACGCCGTTCTGCAACTCTCCGGACAGGAGTACGTCGACCGCTACGCGGCCGAGGTGAAGGCCGAGGCGGAGCAGGCGAAGAAGGCGAGCCGCGCGGTGGGGCGCTGAGCGAGTCCGGCGGACGCGACACGGCGACACGCACGAAAGCACGAGAAGGGGCGGCCGGATCTCTCCGGCCGCCCCTTCGTCGGCTCCGGGCCCTGATCCGCCGGATTCCGGCGGATCACGGGACCGCTACGCCATCGGCGTCCGCTACGGCTTCGGCGCCGCGTGCGGGTCGCAGATCACATTGCGGCTGTCCAGGGTGCCGTGCAGCAGATAGGCGTCCACCCGCTGGTTGACACACGGGTTGGTGATCCCGGTGACACCGTGCGAACCGGCGTTCTTCTCGAGGATCAGCCGGGAGCCCTTGAGCCGCTTCTGCAGCTCGTAGGCGCCCGCGACCGGGGTGGCCGCGTCACGCTCGGCCTGGACGATCAGCACGCCGGGCAGCCCCTTGCCGGGCCGGACGTCCACGGCCTGGTGCTGCTTGGACTGCCAGGTCGAGCAGGGCAGGTTCATCCAGGCGTTGGCCCAGGTCATGAACGGGTAGTCCCGGTGGAGCCGGGTGTTGTCCCGGTCCCAGGTACGCCAGTCGGTGGGCCACTTGGCGTCCGCGCACTCGACGGCCGTGTAGACCGCGTTGCCGTTCTCGGCGCGGGCGTTGCCGACCGTGTCCGTGAGATCCGGGGCGGCGGCGTCGATCAGCGGCTGGGCGTCACCGGCGACGTACTTGCTCCAGATCCGGGCGACCGGCGCCCAGGAGGAGTCGTAGTACGGGGCGCTCTGGAAGAAGGAGATCAGCTCGGCCGGTCCGACGACCCCGCCGAGCGGGGCCCGCTTCGCGGCGGCGCGCAGCTTCTGCCACTGGGCCTCGACCGCGGCCGGGGTGGCGCCGATGCCGTAGGTGGCGTGGTTGGCCGCCACCCACTCCTTCCAGTCGTTCCAGCGCATCTCGAAGGCGACGTCCTGGTCCAGGTTGGCCTGGTACCAGATCTTCTCGCGCGACGGGTTGACGACGCTGTCGACGACCATCCGGCGGATGTGGCCGGGGAAGAGTTCGGCGTACACGGCGCCGAGGTACGTGCCGTAGGAGACACCGAGGAAGTTGAGCTTCCGCTCACCGAGGGCGGCCCGAATGACATCCAGGTCGCGCGCGGTGTTGGCGGTGGTCATATGCGGCAGCATCCAGCCGCTGCGCTCGGCGCAGCCCTCGGCGTACTCGTACGCCAGCTTCCGCTGGGCGCGCTTGTCGGCCTCGGAGTCGGGCACCGGGTCGGCCTTGGGCGCCTTGACGAACTCCTGGGGGTCGACACAGGAGATCGGGGTGGAGCGGCCGACACCGCGCGGGTCGAAGCCCACGAAGTCGTACGCCTTGGAGGTGTTCACCCACAGCGGGTTCTTGCTGGTGACCCGGACCGGGAAGCGCAGTCCGGAGCCGCCGGGGCCGCCGGGGTTGTAGACCAGGGCGCCCTGGCGTTCGGCCGGGGTGCCGGTGTGGCCGATCCGGTCGACGGTGAGGGTGATCTGCCGTCCGTGCGGACGCTTGTAGTCGAGCGGGACGGTGACCGTGCCGCACTGGATGGGCTTGGGCAGCCCCCAGTCCGTGGGACAGTCCGCCCAGTCGATGCCTTCGCCGGCGGCCCGTTCGGCGGCGATCCGGGCGCCGCGCGCCTCGGCCGCGCCACCCTGCGCGGAGTCGGACCGTGCGGAATCGGACCGTGCGGTGTCGGCGCGGCCGGAGTCGGACCGGCCCGGGTCGGCGCTCGCGACCGGCGTGGATATCGCCCCCGCGACGAGGATCCCCGCCATCAGAGTGCCGGCCGAGCCGAGCACTGCCGTGCGTCTCACGGAGAACTCCCCCTTTCCGTTGTCGAGTTCTCCGGAGGATCCTTTCGTCCGGGAGCCGTCCCGAACAGATCGCACAGGCGTTTCTTTACCGAACCAATAACCGGTGCGTCATGTACCGCTGAGCGGTACGGGGTGCGGGGCGGGCGATACGGGCGGTACGGAAGGCCGCGCGGGGCGGTGTTACGGCGTCCCCGACGCGCCGTCCCCTTCGACGGGCGGCTGCCGCATCGACATCAGGGCGCTCAGCCCGTTCTCCAGCATTTCGACGCTGACACCGCCGAACAGCGCCTGCTGGGTGATGAATCCCTGGGCGGCGGCGATGAGCGTACGGGCGACATGGTCGGCCGGGGGCCCCTCGGGCATCAGTCCCCGGGCCCGGTAGACGTCGACGAGCACGGTCCAGGACTCGCGGAGACCCGCGTACCGCTCGTGCAGTACGGCCGCTATCCGGTCGTTGCGGAGGGTCTCGGTCCATACCTGGACGACGAGCCGGGCGAGCGCCTGCTCGTCCTCCCCCGGCAGATGCTCCCGGAGCACCCGGCGCATCACCCGGCCGAGCAGGATGTCCGGGGTGGGCGGCGGATCCGTCTCGGCCGCGTCCTCGAACGCGGCCCTGATCCCGGTGAAGACCTCGTCGGCGATGGCCTCGATCAGCTCGTCCTTGCTGCCGAAGTAGCGGTAGACGGCACCGGCCGAGAGGCCCACCTCGATCAGGACGTCCTGCATGGACGTGGCGTGGAAGCCGTTACGGGCGAAGCAGCGGCCCGCTCCGTCGAGGATCTGCCGACGCCGGGCGTCGAGGTGCTGCTGGGAGACGCGTGCCATGCGGCCAACTTAAAACGAACGTTCCTTCTTGACAAGCGCGCGTCGACCGTCTCACAGTGACACTCAAGAAAAACGAACGATCCTTCTTTTTACGTTCCGGTGCGCACCGCGCGGCCCGCCAACCGGCCCGCCGGGCGGTTGCGCCCGGTGAGACGAGGTCTCTGTGTCTCCGACAGCCGCCACGCCTTCTCCGTCCTCGCCGTCCACTCCGGCCTCCCCCGCCCCGCCGTCGCCTCCGGCCCCTCCCGGTCACGGCATCCCGTGGACCCGGCGCTCGGCCGCCGTACTGCTCCTGGTCCCGGTCGTCGTGGCCGCCACCCTGTGGGCCTTCGCCTGGCCCGGGGCCCGTACCGCTCCGCGTGAACTGCCCGTGGCCGTGGCGGGACCGGCCGCCGCGGCCGAGCAGGTGTCCCGGGGCCTCGAACGGCGGGACGGCGCCTTCGACATCAGCCGTTACGAGGACGAGGCGGCGGCCCGGACCGCGATCGGGAACCGTGACGTGTACGGCGCGGTGGTCGCCGGGCCGGACGGCATACGGCTGCTCACCGCGTCGGCGGCGAGCCCCGCCGTGGCCGCGCTGCTCCGGGAGGCCGTCGCCGCGGGCGCGGAGCGGCCCGTCGAGACGGTCGACGTCGTGCCGACGCCCGCCGCGGATCCTCGGGGCGGCGTCCTGGCGGCGAGCGTGCTGCCCCTGTCGATGGCCGGGATCGTCCTGGCCGTACTGGTAACCCTCCTGGGGCTGCGCGGGGTCCGGGCCGCGGTGACGCTCGTGGCGGCGGCGGCCGGGGGCGGCGTGGTGACCGCCCTCGTCACCCACTCCTGGCTGGGGATACTCACCGGCTCGTGGTGGGGCGAGGCGGGGGCGGCGGGTCTGACCGTACTGGCCGTCGCGGCGGCCTCGGCGGGCCCGGCCGCGCTCGTCGGGCGGGCGGGGCTGGCGGCGGGCAGCGTACTGACGGTACTCATCGGCAACCCGTTCTCGGGCGCGGCGAGCGCGCCCGAACTGCTTCCCGAACCGATGGGAGCGCTCGGCGCGCTGCTGCCGCCGGGCGCGGGGGCGCAGCTGATCCGCTCCCAGGCGTACTTCGACGGCGCGGCGTCCACGGGACCGCTGCTGGTGCTCACGGTATGGGTCGCGCTGGGCCTGACGGCCGTACTCCTCGGGGCACGACGGGGCCGCCTGCCGCTGGGGCCGCGCTCGTTCGGGTTGCCCGCGCAGCTCTGAGGACCGGTGCCTGTCGGCGGCTGAAACAATGGGGGGGATCCCCAGCGCCCTGACTCTCCCGAGCCCCGCCCGGCGACCTGAGGTCGTCGGCGGCCTGCGGACCGCCTGTGGCCGTTCGCGCAGTTCCCCCGCGCCCCTCAATGCTCTCCCGAGCACCGCCCTCGGGAAGGGGACCCGGCGCCGAAGCCGGGCTCGCTTCGCAAGATGAGGGGCAGGTGGAGGTGTTCAGGGGCGCGGGGAACTGCGCGAGCAGCCACGACGGCGGTGCGGACCGCGGACAAGCTCAGGCCGCTGGGCGAGACCCGGGTTCGGGGCGCGGCGCCGCGGGCTAGTCGCGGTGTTCGGCCGTGAGGCCGAAGCGGGTGCGGGGCGGGTGTCCGGGCGGTGACGCCGGGCCGAGGGACGAGACCGAGGAGATCACCTGCTCGTCCGTCTCCGCCGCGTCCCGCTCCTCCAGCCGCGCGAGGTCGTCGGCGGAGACCAGGGCCACGAGCGGCTTGCCGTGCCGGGTGACGACGACGCGCTCGCCGCCGTACACCACACGGTTGATCAGTTCGGCCAGCTCAGCACGGGCTTGCGTCACCGGAATCTCGTAGGCCATGCCTCTCAGCTTAATCGGCGGTGTCGGGTGCCACCCGGCGCCGGGTGGC
>NZ_JBFADP010000025.1:0-105666 GCF_040641415.1 Streptomyces sp. NPDC020875
CGCAGACACGACGCGGAGCCGCTACGCGGCTCTTTCCCGTATCGCTCCGCGATACGGGCTTCTGGTCCACTCCGTGGCCCAGTTCTTTCACGCGGGCTTCGCCGCGTGAAAGGGTTTCCGGATCGCTCCGCGACCGGAATGCGGGGCCCGCTCCGCGGTCCCCTGAAGGCGCTGGCGACGGGTGGGGGTGGGCGGCATCGGTGCGTCAAAGCTGGGAGAACGCTGGCTTGGTCCCGCAACACGGACCCCCACCCCGGGGGCTGATGTGGAGTCAGACGGCTGGGCTTACGGGATTTGACAGGGCGGGTGAAACCGGACCCGAGCGAGAACAGATGCGGCCTGAACCCTCCATCCCGCATCGCTGATGCTACCAGTACCGAACACTTCCTGTCACTCTCTCCAAGTCCTGTGCGTCATCCTTGAGCATCCGCTACCTTGGTCCCACAACACAGACACCCATCTCTGACTCGGCCGCCAAAAGAACCTGCGTCATTCCGCCACAGGTAATCGCCGGAATGACACTCCCGTGAGTGACCGAATGGCACCGGTGAATCAATGATGAATTGCTTCTTCACTACCACCGCCGCCGATTAATTCGGTCCGAATAATTCTGCTGGAAACACACGCCGTACGGTACTCGGAAAGGGCCATCGGATGTCGAATGACGGGCTTCGCCCGCATCAGATCGAGGCGATCGACGCGGTACTCCGCCATCTCCAGCTCCCGGCCGGCTCCCCCGTGCCGCCGGAGGGGTTGCGGTGCCAGGTGATCGCCGCGACCGCGGTCCGGTGGTCCGGTGGTTGCACACGACCGGGACAGCGCGGTCTGGGAGATCGGTGCGCGCGCCACGACGGGTTCCTGCGGGCAGTTGGGGCAGACCTCAGCCACTGATATATACGAAGACCAAGAAACCGCAGGTCAGAGCGTTGCGCGTTGCGAGATGTGTACCGGCTGGGGGACATATCTCGGTAGATGTGTACCGGCTGAGGGGGCAGATCACACTCTGAATGTCAACTGGAGGCGACACGGATTGGCGTCACGTGTCAAGTAGAGGTGACATCGGCGGTGGATGTGTCTGGAGTGGGGACCGTCCGGCGGGGTGAGGGGAGTTGTGTCCCCCCAGGGGGGACACAACTCCCCCGGCATGTCGTGTCGAAGTGACATCAGTGTCAAGCGCAGGTGACATACTGCTGAGGGTTGGTAGATCAACAGCTTGGAGAGCAGCCTCGTGTCGACAGAGCCGCAGCGTCGCCGTACGAGCGCCCGGGGGGCGCCCCAGCCGAAGCTGCCGCTGCCCAATCCGACCGATGCCTGGGACCAGCCGCTACGGCCAGTCAAGGACCTGGACGATGTAGCCCGCGCCTATCCGGGCCGCAAGCTCACGCTCGACGGCGAGCGCAAGCCTCTGGAGTTCTATGGACCGGCGGACGAACCGAACGCCTTCTCCATGGACAGCCTGGAGTTCTTCCTCGTCATCGCGCAGTTCTTTCGCGAGGCGCTCCCGCTGCGGCTGATCCTGCTGATGATCGCCTGTCAGAAGGCCGGCGGGCGGATCCCCCTGACCCAGGAGGAGATGGCCCACGTCCTGGACGTCGCGCGCACGAAGGTGAACGAGGCGCTGCAGGAAGTCATGGGTCATGGGATTGTGTTCCGGGTGAAGCGCGGCGTCTACCAGTTCAACCCGCCGTACTCGTACCGGGTGGCCGAGTTCATCCCCGGAACAGAGACCGTGGAGGCGCGGTACATCCGGGTCGACCAGCACGAGACCATTAGCAAGATCCGGTCCGACGAGAGCCTGCCCGACCTGGTCCGCTTCCCCTCGCTGGAGCGGATGCGCCAGGAGATCGAGCGGATGCGCGAGGAACGGGCGAAAATGCGTGCTGAGCGCCGCTTGGAGCGGGCGCATCAGAAGGAGAAGGGGGCCGAGCAGTGAGTGGTCTGCATTTCGCCGCAGTGAACGCGGAAGGGGTCGTCGCCGATCTGGACCTGTTGCCCGCGGCCTACCGAGTGCTGCTGAAGATGCGCGCCCACAGCGAGCCGGGCGGGCGTATCGAGGTCGACCAGAACACCCTCGCCCAGATGCTCAGCCTCAGCAGGGCCGCCGTGAACGCGGCGCTCCGCGACCTCGACCTGGCGCAGCTGGTGAAGAAGAAGCGGGCTGGCGTCTACCAGCTCAACCCCATGCTTGCCGCCTACCTTTCCCCCGAGGACGCCGTCGCCGCCGTCAAAGCGATGCCGAAGAACGAGCGCCTGAACTCGCCCGGCTTCGTGGAGCACTACCGCACCGCCGTCACCGTGTACAGGGACCAGCTCGCCGAGAAGCGGCGACGCCGCGAGGACGCCAAACGCCGCCAGAACCTGAAAGCTGTTTCCTGACCCGACGGCTTTGCCCGACATGAAGGCGCTGCGCCCCGGGTGCAGCGCCTTTCTGATGGTTCACGGGCAGCAGCCGGGCAGCAGGACCAGGAGCAGCGACCTGCTGCACGAGCAGCGCCCTTGTTCCGCCCGGGCCGAGGAGTCGTAGTGTCAACGCTCTCCGGCACCACGCAGCACCCCGGCTACCAGAGCAGCGCTGCTTGCCCGGCACCACCACGAAGAGCAGCACCAGGAGCAGCGACCGATGCACCAGGCCGTGCTGCTGCTCCTGGTCGAAGGCGGGGTCGTCCAGCGCTTAGCGGGCTGGATCGGCGGGGTCGGTGGCGTGGCCGGCTACCTGCTCCGGGTGGCCCGGCGGTCAGCCTTCCTGAAGTGGGCTTGGTGGTGTGGGGTGTCGATTTCGAGGTCGGCGCTGGTTAGGGCGACCGCGACGGCGAAGTGCCGGACGGCCAGGAGGCAGTGCTCCGCCGCCATGCTCGGATCGCTCTGTCCCCGCGCGCCGTCCAGCGTCAGCAGTCCGACCGTCACCGCGCAGTCGGCGGCCTCGTCGAGGATCTCGTCCGCGGTGAACCCGCCGTCGGCGACGGCTTCCCCCACCCGGGCGATGGCCTGTTGCGGGTCGTCCGTCCACCGCTCGCAGACCAGGGTCCCGACCTCGAACAGTGCCCGGCCCTCGGACGGCACTTTGTGTGCCGGGACCGCGCCGACGGACCGAGGCACCGGAGCGCCCCCTTTCACCGCCCGCTGCGCCCCGTACTCGGCGCACCTGGCGGCGAACGTACGGCGGGGCGCGGCCCGAGCGGTCCGGATGCCCTCCGGCCAGCGGGCCGCGTCCTCCTCCACCGCCCGGTCCAGCAGAAGGTGCGCGGACAGGCTGAGCTGGAAGCACTGGAGCAGGGAGACGGACACGGCGTCCTGTCCGGGGTCCACCTCGGCGATCGGGCCGTACACGTCGCCGGCGGACGACGCGCAGGCTCCGATCATCGTGGTGAGGGCGGCGATGAACCGCGCGTGGCGTCGGCGGCGGGCTGGTAAGGCGAGCAGCTCTGGAGTGATGGTCACCCCGGCACTATGCCCGGCCCCTCGGCCCGCCGGGTCTCTTTCGGCCCACCTTGTGGCTGTACGGAGCCCGGCGTGGTGAGCCCGGCCCAGGGGGGCCGTTCACGGGCTGGCGGGCCGGGCTGGGGTGGAGTCCGGGGTCACATACCGAAGGAGGTCTCGACCTCGCTGATGATGCCCCGGGCGAGCTCGGTGACGTCGTCTTCGAACTCCTCGAACTCGGCGGCGTCGAGGAGCCCCGCCTGGTCGAGGAAGTAGCGGATCTTGTCCACGATGACGTTCAGGGGGTACTCGGACTCGTCCACGAATCTGCTCTCCGTGCGGTCAGGCGGGAAGGCCGGGCGGGACCTAGCCGCCGATGATCTAGCCGCGGGCCCCGATGGTGTGGCTGGCGCAGACGGCGTACCGGCCGCCGTCGTTGGCCCGGAAGGCGTGCGTCGCCTTCTCCCGGCACGGTGCGCCGAGGCGGCCCAAGTGGACTGCGGGCGCGGGCGTAGACCGCGGCCGGCCGCGGTCTCGGTACTCACCCGGATGATTCTCCACCGGGCACCACCGGTGGCGCAGCCAATCCGCGGACCGCCAGCGCCGGGACGGTCCGTAACGGCGCAGGGGCGTCCTTCCCGAGGTGTCACGCTGTCACGCTCCCCCGGGGAGAGCCCCTCTGGCCCGGCCTCAGAGCACCAGAACACGGAGACAGCGGGGCAGGCCGAACGGGCCGTGACACTTTTCGCACCCGCGCCCGGGCGGCGTGACAGTTACTGTGAGTCAGCATGGCGCCGGAGAGGCTGACCTCTGACAGATGATCTTGACCGTTTGCCGGGTGAGTTTGACCGGCGGGAAGACGACAGGTCAGGAGTGCACCCCCCGCCCGTACTCCTCGCGGCTCACCTGGAAGTCCTGCGGCCGGGCGCGGCGGAGCTCCTCGTATCGGACCCCGAAGATGTCGATCGCTTCATGGAGCGTGCAGCCGGACGCGTCCTTGATCGCCTTGAGCGCCAGGACGATCCGGTGGTCCAGGATGTAGCGGTCCACACTCTCGGGCAGGTCTTCCATGGGCTGACCGTACCGACAGGCGGCTCGACCGCGCCGGTCAATATCGCCTGACAACCGGTCAAGATCATCTGTCAGAGGTCAGAGGCACCCGGCTCTCGGTTCCTCCCAGCTCCACACGGAACGCGTTGACCAGGCGAAACAGGGGGTCTACCTCCTAGCCCACCCTGAGAGAAAACGGACAAAATATCCCACCTGGGAGGTCGCGGGCACCCTCACCTCCCAGGTCACCTCCCAGCTCCGCGGCGGTCTGGGAGGGCACGAAACGTTACCTCCCAGAAGGAGGGCGTCGAGCGGTTCGCCGACCGGGGGCCCCGCCCAGATGATGACCGTGCCGTCGGCGAGGAGCTCCTCCTACCGGAATGGCGCCCGATCGCGGAGTGCTCCGTCCAGACCGCTAACGGCGCGCCGCCGTTTACGGCGTACCGCCGTCCGTGCTGCGGGCGCGGTCGGTGAGGGCGGTGGTGAACCAGTGGGCGAGGTCGGTGACCGCGTCCGGGTCGGCCCCATCAGGAGCCCGGCGAACGGCGCCTCCTCGTCACGGACCGGCGTACCGGCGGCGGCGAGCGCGGCCAGGAGCTCGGCGCGGGCCGTGACGCTGTCGGAGAGACGGCCGAGCCGGGCTTCGAGAGTGCCCGGGTCGGAGTAGCAGCTGGTCCGGGTGGCGAGCGCCTGGGCGAACCAGCCACGCAAGAGACTACGAGCGCCTCGTCCAGCACTCCGAAAGCCTCATCACCTGGGCAGCGATCACCCTGATGACCAGGCGCCTTGCCAGGATGAAACACCCACATATCCGGCAGGCGGAGAAGCCCTCCGAGTCTGCTCAGCGGGTCTGACGCAGGTGCGGCAGGCTGCCCAGCAGTGCAGTCTCAGCAATGCACGAGCCGGTTCTCGTGTCCATCCCCGATGGGAGTGACAGAGCTTCCGGTCGAAGCCTCGGCAACCGGGACGCCTCCACCGCTGGCCAGCAAGGCGGCAGGAACTGAAACCGGCTCTTTCCGGCTGGTTCGGCACCAGGGCAAGCAGTCGCGGCCCTCTTCGACCCTTCCAGTTCACTCAGGATGGGCGCCAAGTACCGGTCAAGGAAAGGTGATTGCATCATGGCGGACTGGGTGAAGGTTTCGGGAAGTCTCTCGGCCATCTCGGCGGGGTCCAGGACGACGGTGTGGGGTGTGAACGCGGCGAGCGCGATCTACCACTACACGAACTACGACGGAAGCCCCTGGATCAACATCCCGGGAGGCCTGAGCGACATCGGAGCCGCGGCCGACGGCACCGTGTGGGGCGTCAACAGCGGCAACCAGATCTACCGGTACACCGGAGACCAGTCCACGACGAACTGGCTGGGCATCAACGGCAGCCTGGTCCGCATCGACGCCGGATCCCGGACCAACGTGTGGGGCGTCGATTCCGCTGGCAGCATCTACCGGTACACCAACCACGACGCCAACCCGTGGCTCAAGATCCCCGGCTCGCTCAGCGACATCGGCGCGGCGGCGGACGGCACCGTCTGGGGGGTCAACAGCAGCAACCGGATCTACCGGTACACCGGGGACCAGGACCCCTCCGACCCGTGGGCCGACGTCAACGGAAGCCTGAAGCGGATCGCGGTCGGCTCGCGTACGAACGTGTGGGGCGTCGACCCGGGCGGCAGCATCTACCGGTACACCAACAACGACGCCAGCGGAGCCAACCCCTGGGTCAAGATTCCCGGCGCCGCCACCGACATCGCCGCCGGCGCCGACGGCACCGCCTGGCACATCAACACCGCCGGCGAAATCTTCCGCTACACCGGCGACCAGCCCAGCTGATCCCCACCAAGCACTCCCTGCGGCCCCCTGACCGAACAGGTCAGGGGGCCGCACACGTCGCAACCACCCACCAGAACGCTGTCAGCAAGGACCCCGACAACGGACACTGGGCTTGAAAACAGGTTCTCAACTTGTCATTTATCCAGTTCGCCGGGGTTTCGTCCCCACCTTGTGGTGGGCGGGTCGGCTGTATGCCTCGCCGGTGGCGAGGACTCTGCCCACGTCGTGCCGGGTGGCGGGCCGGCGGTTCTTCGAGCCGGGCGGCCTTCCCGGGCCGGGCCGGGAAGGTTTCGGTGCACCGGCTGGAGAGCCGGTCTTCGCGTGCAGGTTCCTGAACCCTCTGCGGACGCGGGCGGGTGTCAGTTTGTTCGGCTCGGTCGGCTTCTCCCAGGGCCTGCGGAGGTCGGTGGCCAGCGGGCGCGCGAGCCGGAGCTGGGTGTAGGCGGCGATCATCAGCCAGGTCCACCGGTCGGCCGCTTCCGAGCTGCGGAGCCGGGGCTTGGTCCAGCCGAGCGTCTGCTTGAACAGGCGGAAGGTGTGCTCGATGTCGAAGCGGCGGAGGAAGGAATGCCAGCAGCGGTCGACGTCCGCCTCGGTGGCGCCGGTGCGCGACCACCACAGCCAGACCGGCTTGTTGACCCCGCCGCTGGGCAGCTTCTCCACGACCAGCCGGACGACGGTGCCCTCGATGACGGGCAGCGGGCCGTCGTGGTCGAGCCACGCGGCCCGGCGGGTCAGTCGCGGGTGCAGTCGGTCCCACGCCTGCGCGGTCGCCTTCCCGTAGAGCCGGGTGTCCGTGGCCGTCAGGGCCTGCTCGGTGCCCCAGGTTGCGGGGTCGCCGAAGACGAACTCTCCGCCGTGCTTGGGCGGCCGGCCGCCTTTGGGGTTGGCCAGGTGGAACTCTTCGCGGGAGGGCGTCGGACGCCGCATCACGCGATCGGACCGGAGCCGGCCGAGGATCTCGACGGGCAAGCCGTCCAGCAGGTGGGCGATGCGCGGAGCGTCGTATCCCGCGTCCAGCACGACCAGGACCTCCGGATCACCCGGCCTCCACTGACCGGCGGCGACCAGCCGCTCGACGACTTCGCGGATCTGTGCCGCGGTCACCGCGGCGACGTCGGCGCCGGGCTGAAGGCGGACCGCGTCCAGCACCGCAGTCCAGGACGTGCGGCCACTCTCCAGCGCAGCCACGACCGAGTACGGCCAGCCGGGCACCATCTGATGCTTGCCCTCACCCCGTCCGAAGGTGTGGCAAAAGGCCCGGTCAGCACACGTGTTGGCGTCCGGCCGCGGCCACGGCGAGACATCCACCGCCAGCACGAGCCGACCGTCCGCCGCCCTCGGCAACGGCACCCCGGCCAGGGCACGACGCAGCCGGGCGACATCGATCCGCCCCTGGTTGAGCCCTCCGTACAGAGCTCCATGACCACGACGGTGTTCCGGCGCAAGCGCGAGATCGACCAACGTCCGTACCGGCCCGTCCGTGCACAGCAGCGCGTCGCACAACTCGAACAACGCGTCGCCCCGCGCGGTCAGACACGAGTACAGCTCCGACCGGAAGTGTGACACTTCCGCGAACGCGTCCCGCAGGACGCCCTGATGCACCAAACTCACGACCACGGCCTTCGTGCTGATCCACTCTGTGACGGAGCACAGGATCAGACGAAGGCCGCCTACGTGTCCGCTGAACTGCGAAAACGCGGATCAAGTTCGAGCCGCGTTCGACGCCGGACCATAAATGACAAGCTCAAGCGGACCTCCGCGGCAACCACGGACGACGTGCTGGAGATCGGCCTGTACGAGTTCGGCGTCGTCATCGAGCCGCCGACAGGTGACCGAGTCCGGGCAGGAGCGTTGAACCGGTGACGACCACCGGCCCCCACAGGGCCGCATCCCCCGCTGCCGGACCGGGCGGCCGTGGTTGGGCCCCGTCCGGTCCGGCAGCAGCACCCTGCGAGGCAGCGCGGCTGATCGAGCACATCGTGGCGGCCGTCCGCGCCGGCGACGACCCGGCGATCCGCACCCTGCTCTACCGGCTGGCCGACGTCGGCGACACCGAAGCCCTCTTGCTGCTGCACCGCCGGCTCGACGAAGACCTGCGCCGTTGACCGGCCAGGAGCAGACCGCGCTCCGGGCACCGCCGGGCCGGCAGGACACCGCCCGGGGCTATGCGGCGGGGTTGAGTTCGGCTTGGCCGAACAGCAGGGCCCAGCCGGTGGGCAGCTGGTTCAGGATGCGGGTGATGAGGTCGGATCCGGCGTGGGCGGCGACGACAGCCAAGACGGAACCGGTGTCCCAGCGGGTGGTGGCCAGGGAGGCGCCGGAACGGGCGGCGAGGTCCTTGACGAAATCCCACCCGCTCAGCGGCTGGGTGTCGGGGATCTGCGCGGTCAGGGCACGTGCGGCCTCCAGGGGCAGCCGGGCGGCCAGGTCGACGCGTTCGTCCCCGGTCAGCTGACGCCCAAGCCCCGAAAGGACCAGGCGGACGGCTTCCTCGGCCCGCTCACGGGTGGGGTAGGCGCCTTCGTAGCGGACCCTTTCCAGCATCTGCTGGTACGCCGTGGAGTACGACTGCTGCTGCTCAAGCGGTACGCGCACGTCGGTGAACACTTTCGGTGCATGCCTTTCGTGGAAACGGTGTCGTGGCACCGGGGTCGGGTCAGGTGGGTTGGGGGCGGCCGAAGAGAAGGTCGTAGCCGACCGGGAGCTGGAGCAGGATCTGCCCCAGCAGGTCGTCGCCGGCGGTGTCGGCGACGGTGGACAGCACGGCGCTGACGTCCCACGTCGCAGTCCGTTCGGTGGCGCCCTCGATCCAGGCCGCGGTCGCCCGCAGGAACCGCTCCGGGGTCAGCGGCTCGGCGCTCTGGAGCGGGTTGAGGAGGATCAGGGCGAACTCGTCCGGCAGGCGGGCCGCGAGCTGGACGCGGACTTCGCCGACCAGGTGCGCGCCGAGCAGGGCGAGCACCACGCGGGCCGCGCGCTCGGCTTCCTCCACGGTGCCGTACTCGCCGCGTTCCTTCACACGATCGAGGAACGCTTCGCGTCGCAGGGTCATCTCGACCGCCACCCCGTTCTCTTCTCGGAATGTCCGCAGGGGGGCGGAGGGCGGGTGAGGGGGAGATCAGGTGCCCGTCCTCCGCACCGTCTCCCGGCCGGTGTCAGCCGGAGATCTCCTGGTGGCCGGCGCCGGCGCCGATGGAGATCTTGCGGGGCTTGGCGCGCTCGGCGATCGGGATGCGCAGGGTGAGCACGCCTGCGTCGTAGTCGGCCCGGATGTGCTCGGTGTCCAGGGTGTCGGCGAGCACGATCTGGCGGGAGAAGACGCCCAGCGGCCGCTCGGACAGTTCCATCTGCACGTCGTCGGCCTTCGCCACCGGCCGGCGCTCGGCCTTGACGGTCAGCATGTTCCGCTCGACGTCGATGTCGATCGCGTCCGCGGTGACACCGGGAAGGTCGAAGGCCACCACGTACTGGTCGCCCTCGCGGTAGGCGTCCATCGGCATCGCCGAGGGCTTCGACCAGGTACCCGGGCCCATCAGCTGCTGCGCGAGGCGGTCCAGCTCACGGAAGGGGTCAGTGCGCATCAACATCGTGAAACACCTCCAGCGGGTCGTAGGCAGTTGCTGCCAATGCGCTGCACTGACACCGTTGTAACATGTCATCCAATGGATGACAAACATGATGTCGTCAACACGATGACAACCCGAGGGAGGTGCCCGTGACCGCAGCCGAGGAGCCGCCCACGACCAGCACCGACACCCACAGTCCGGCTTCGTTCCTCGCCGCCGCAGCGGCCCTCAACGCCATAGACGACGCCCTGCGCGAAGCCCATCACCAGGCTGGTACCCCGCCCGGGACCGGGCCGGGCCCGGAACAGGCCCTGGCCTCCCTGTCGCTGCTGCGGCAGGTCCGCGAGCAGCTCGCCGGATGGGAGACCGGCCTGATCGAAACCGCCCGCGACGCGGGCGCCAGCTGGGCCGACCTCGCCCACCCCCTCGGCGTCGCCAGCCGCCAGGCCGCCGAACGCCGCTACCTACGAGGCCGCCCCGGACCCGCCGGAACCACCGGCGAACAGCGCGTGACAGCCACCCGCCAGGCCCGCGCCGCCCACCGCACCACCGCCGCCTGGGCCCGCGACAACGCGGCAGACCTGCGCCGCCTCGCCGGCCAGATCACCGCACTCACCGACCTTCCCCCCGCCGCCCGCCACCCGCTCAGCGAGCTCCACACGGCACTCGCCCACGACGACCCCGCCGACCTCCTCGCCCCCCTGACCGCCACCCGCCCCCACCTGGCCACCGCTCACCCCGACCTCGCCGCCCGGCTCGACACCCTCACACCCCCCTGACCCCCGCCCCGGGCGCAGCAACAGCAGCCCGGCCGGCCTCCGCCGCAGGCGGGCACAGCAGACAGGTGCCGGCACCGGTCCGCGCGAGCCCTGCGACCAAGACCCGACCGGCAGGGGGACCTTCGTGTGCCTCAGGGGAACTGACGCGGCCCCGACGCCGGGCGGGAATCGGGGCCGCCGACCGCACAGGCCGTGAAGGCTCATGACCAGTGCACGCGTCACCCGTCTCAACGCCCGCCCTGCCCGCAAGGACACGGCCACCACCGACGCACAGCGCATCCCGAGTCCTGAGAGGATGCTCCTCATGGAGCCGCTGCCCATGCCCTGCCCCGCCGACCGGGTCCCGGACGCCACCGGCCTGGACGCCTTCGAAACCGCATACCGGGCGGCCAAGCAGCAGCGGGTGCTGTTCGTCGCCGTGGAGAGCCAGGGTCCGCGATGGACGGTGAAGGCCGACGCGCTCACCGCTCCCCAGCACACCATCGACAGCGCGGTGTACGAGGCCGTGCGCGAGGCGGTCATCCACCTGATCCGCACCCGCCAGGTTCGCCCCGACTCCTCCGCCGGCCCGGTCTACTTCGTGCTCCACGACGTAGAGACCGAAGACCGCGCCCGCGAACTGGCCGCCGCCCTGCACGCCGCCCTGTACGGAGACCCCGAACCCCTCACCCGCGCTGCGCCCGAGACATCACCCTGACTGACCCCACACAAGCCACCAGCACTTCACGTGGCAGAGCAACTGACGTTCTCATGGCAGACGACACCTTCCCCACCGACCTTCTGGAAAGCCAGGTCGCCTGGCACATCACGTACGGGCACCTCGCACACACGGCCTCCAGCGGCACCGGCGCCGCCGCGTACCGCCCGGATCGCCGCCCACCCCTTCTGGGAAACCCCGCCGCCCGGGTAGCGCTGAAGGAAACCGCCCGCACACTCGCAGCGTCGGGCCGACCGCCGGGGTGACCGCCGGGCGGCGGACCGCTCCGGACGGGCCGAGCTGAACGCCACCGGTGGGGTCTGCGTCATGGACCCGCAGGCCGGGCCCCGGGCAGGGGCGCCGTGGGCCCACGCCGCACCACCTGCGGATGGCAGCATGCGCACACCCACCAACGGCCCACCGGTCACCCTCCGGCCGAATCCGTAGCCACGCGGCGGCCGCGGGCGGCCGGGCGGCACGGCAAGCTCGAGACGAGACGCGCCTCCCCGCGAGTCCGACGCCCCGCAAAGGCCGGTTTCGAAAACCGCACCTCATATGAGGGCCAATTTTTGAAACCGGGACACGGCTGAACGCCCGGCCAGCGGGTGTACGGCAGGAGAACGCCCCCGCGTTCGCCGGGCGGAGATCCACGCTTACAGCCCTGGAGGGATCTGGATGGGAGCATCCCCGCCGACGCGGGGCGGAGCCATGACGTCTCCGAAGCTGACGACCCACACGAGGAGCATCCCCGCCGACGCGGGGCGGAGGCTTGGTGACCTGGGGTGTTGCTGATGATCATGGTTGTTTTTGTTCAGATGCTGCGGGCAGCACCCTACCGGCGGGGACCAGGGTGATCACCTACGGGACGGGGCGGGGCTGTGGCCGGACGACGGGTTCCGGTGGGTCGTTCGAGGGGGCGCTCCGGGCGGTGCGGAGGGTCGTTGGTTGCGTGGGCGGGGGCGTGGGGTGGCGCACCGGCGTCGCGGTTCTCAATGCGGGGCAGTGAGCAGGTGGGCCGTGGCGGGCATCCCGAGCCCCCAGGTGGTTGTTCCGCGGTCGCGTCGTCGGCGTTCCTTGGGTGTGGGGCGCTGAGAAATCCGTGGGTGTTTCCACGGCTGGGCGCGGCGTCGGCCCGCTCCGCGCGTCGGGTCCGGCGCGGGTCTGCCGGTGCTCCTCCCCGGCGGGTCCCGGCACGGTGGGCGGAGACGAGGTGGCGGGTACGGGCGTGGCGACGTCCGTACCCGCCCTTCTCCAGGCCGGGATGGGCCAGGGCGCGAGGTGAACCATCGCAGAGCTGCTGGGAGGTGTGGGGCGGGGATGCGCCTGTCCTGGAGTATCCCGGCCGTTGTGGCCTTCGTCGGCGAGGCCGGATCGGCCGGGTTCCGGGAGGGCGATGTGGGCCCACGCCGCACCGCCCGTTCCCGGGACCACGCGCGCAGGCCACGGGGGGCGGCCTGCGCGCACCCCGCCCAACGACCAGCCAACGCACCGGTCACGCCCCGGCGGCCGACGGTCGGCTTCCGGGCCCGCGTTGCGGGCACTCTGTCCGCGTGGCTCCTTGAGCCCGGCTATCGGTCTGGTCAGGCTGGGTCTTCGTGAGTACGACAGGAATCAGGGACCGGGCCGCCGTCCGGCGGGACCGGGCAGTGGCGGTGCGGGAGTCGATCGACCGGGCGGTCCGGTGCCCTCTGTGTCCGGAGACCACCGCCGCGGCGGGGCTGGAGATCCTCACCCGAGCGCTCGGGCCCGGGGACGGACACCTGTGGTGGAAGTCCACCGGCACGATCCGGGAGCGCGCCCGGCAGCTGACCGGAGACCCCGCCTGGCGCGAGCGGGCGCTGGACTGGATCGATGCCTACTGGGAAATGCACGGGCACGGGCCGAGCTGGCGCCACTTCTGGAACGCCGCGGGGTTGTGGCCGCCGGACACCACCGGATCTTTGCTCAACACCGTCATGCGCCAGCTCACCGACGACCGGCACCTCGACGGCACCAAAACACCCTTCGCCCTCCGCCGCCCCCACCCCGGCACGACCGGCCCGGAGCCCAAGAGGTAACCGCTCCCGGCGGCTCGCCCGCCGTGCCCGATTGCCGGGGCCAGCGCCAGCGGCTGCGGGGCGGCCCCGGGCAGGGGACGGGGCCGCCCCGCGCCCGGGAGTCCGGCGGTGCTTGTCTGACCTTGTCTGCCACGCCGGTTTCCCGGAGCACTCCGGGAACAGAACGGGACGGCCCCGCAACCCCCAACATCCCACCCACGGAGCGGGACCCGGAGTGCGCCACGCCGGTTCGCCAGGTCGTCAGCGAATGATGCGTGTCCACCAAGCCCGGCCCGCCCGCGCCCGTCGTCGTCTCGGCCTCGGCCTGGGTGGCGCCTGTCCTGTTCCGACTCCGCGAACAGGGGCCGGTACAGGTCCGGAGGCCGGCCGGACCGGTGGTGTCGCGAGGCGGCGAAGGGGCGTTCGGAGAGGGGTACGGGTGTGTGCGAGGAGCCGGCGGACGAGGGGGCGGGGGATGCCGCACAGGACCAGCTCCGTCCCGGCCCGGGCCGCCAGCTCGGCCGCGTGCTCGAGGTGGCGCAGTCCGGCGCTGTCCATGAAGTCGAGGCCGGTGAGGTCGATGCGCAGGGAGCGGGGTTGGAGGGTCAGGTTCATGGTGACGGCGGTGATGAGGTCGGGGCCGGTGGTGAGGTCGAGTTCTCCGCCGAGGTAGATGCGGGCTGTTTCGGTGCCGGGTCCCGGGCCGCTGGTGAAGAGGGTGCGGTGGGTGAGGCGGGCGGGCGGGAGGGGGGTCATGCGTCGGCCGTGGCGCGGCGGCGGAGGTTTGCGCAGGTGGTGGCCAGGATGCGGGAGACGTGGACCTGGGTGATGCCGAACTCGGCGGCGATCTCCTTCTGGGTCATGTCGTGGAAGTAGCGGTGGTAGAGGATGCGGCGTTCGCGGTCGGGCAGGCGGGCGATCAGCGGGCGGACGGCCTCGCGGTCGATCACGGTGTCGAACCGCGGGTCCGGGGTGCCGACCGTCGAGGCGAGGGACGGAGGTGGCTCGCCTTCGGTGGTCTGGTCGGTGGGGGCGTCGAGGGAGAGCGCGCTGTGGCAGTGCAGGGCCTCCAGCCCTTTGCGGACCTCGCCCTCGGACAGCCCGGTACGCCGGGCCAGTTCCGCGACGGCCGGTTCGCGGCCCTGGTCCGAGAGTTCGCGGTAGGCGATCCGTACGTTGTTGCGTATTTCCTGGACGCTGCGGGGGACGTGGACGGACCAGGAGTAGTCACGGAAGTGGCGCCGGACCTCGCCGGTGATGGTGGGGACCGCGTAGGCCTCGAAGGCCTTTCCGCGGCCGGGTTCGTAGCGGTCCACCGCCTTCACCAGGGCCAGCGCGGCGACCTGCCGCAGATCATCGATCGACTCACCCTTACCGCGGTAGCGGGACGCGATCCGGTAGGCCATCGGCAGCCACGCCCGTGTCACCTCCTCCCGGATCCGCTCCCGCTCCGGCCCCCGGGGGAGGCGGGCCAGGCGGTGGAACGCGGCTTCGGTGTCCGGCGCGTCGTCATGGGTACGGATACGGGCACGGTGAGAAACGCGGGATGCACTCATGAGACCGCTCCTAAATTCCGGGGCGCGATTCAGGGCAAGGTAATTAAACGACGGACCCCGGCTGATGCGCGGGGCGCACTTCGTAGTCCGGTATTCCGAAGTTGGTAAAAGCGCGTCTGCCCCTGCTCCACCCTCGCAAACCTCACGGGATCCCGCACCCCGGCCACGCGCCGTCTCCTTCGCCGCCACCCGACCAGCAACAACCCGGACACCGGGCGGTTCGCCAGGGGTTCGCGGCCCGTCCGGTGTCCCCGTTGCACGGCTTCGAGCAGCGTGTCACGGTATTCACCTGAACCGGCACATCGCAGCGAAATGAGTAGCCGACCGCAGCAATACTCCAGCCATTCCGACGCACCCCGGAAATCCCGCTCCCGCCGTACCTGAGCGAGCGGCTGGGAGAGGCATTCCTATGGCGCCGGGCCTACCGGATCCGGCAACTGCTGCCGAGGTATTCAGGCTGTCCTTCGCAGGAGTGCCCAGAGCCCCGCCGAACAGAGGAGCCCCCCGGATGCCGGACAACGCCTTTCTGGACGCGGTGCGCGAACGGGGCGAGTACAACGGCCGGGAGGAGGCCGCCGTCGTCAGTCATGCGGTTCTCGCCGTCCTCGGGCAGCATCTCGGCCCCCATGACGCCTACCGCCTCGCCACCCAGCTGCCCGACCGCCCGGCCGGTACCCTGCGGGCCGCCAGCGGCAACGAACCCGAGAACCTGGACGCCGACACGTTCTGCGAACGGGTCGACCGTCACACCGGACGCCGCCCCCGTACCCCCCGATGGGACATCCACGCCGTCCTGTCCACCCTCGCCGACACACTCACCCCCACCGAACGCGACCTGCTGCGCACCCGGCTGCCCGACTCTCTCGGCGCCCTCCTCGACCCCCAACCACCGAGCTGAACCCCCGCCCTCACCGCCGATCCCCGCCCGTGGGCGGCAGCCCGCAGCCACCGGGCGTACAGGGACAGCGGCCCTGTCGGCACGCGCCCGCCGAAGCACCGGGCAGATGCCGAGCCCGGCTCCCGGGGTGTCCGGCCGCGGTCGCCGCAGGGCTGCTGGCGGCGGACGGGGGTTCAGGGCTGGTGGCTGCTTGGCGAGCTGGCCGAGCTGCCGGGCGTAGGCGTCGCGCGGCACCGTTTCGTCCCGGGGCGGTGCGTTCGTTGCGGTCGTAGGCTGGCCGGTGGGGGTGCCCGTCGCCCGTTGGGAGGTGGTGGTGCCGCGTCCTGTGTGGGCGGGGGCGATCAGCTTCGGCCTGGTCACCATCCCGGTCAAGGTCCTGACGGCGACCGAGGACCGCAGTATCCGGTTCCATCAGTACCACGTGGCGGACATGGGCCGGATCAGGACCCGCAAGGTGTGCGAGCTGGACGGGCGGGTCCTGCGGCAGGACGAGATCGGCAAGGGCTACGAGGTCTCCGCGGACGAGGTCGTGCCGCTCACCGACGAGGAGCTGGACGAGCTGCCGCTGCCGACGGCGAAGGCGATCGAGATCGCCGCGTTCGTCCCCGCCGGCTCCATCGACCCGGTCCGGATCAGCGACTCCTACTACCTTGCCGCTGACGGCCAGGTCGCCGCCAAACCGTACGTCCTCCTGCGCCGTGCCCTGGACCGCAGTGAGAAGGCCGCCGTCGCGAAGTTCGCCTGGCACGGCCGCGAACGCCTCGGCCTGCTGCGCGTGCGGGGTGACGCCATCGTGCTCCACGCCCTGAAATGGCCCGACGAGGTCCGCTCCCCCGCCTCCCTGGCCCCGCCAAAGACTGAGCTGGACGAGGACGAGGTCGACCGTGCGCTCGCGCTGATGGACACGATGGCCGCCGACGACGCCTCCGGCTACCGCGACCACTACCGCGAAGCCCTGGAAAACCTGATCCCCGCCAAATCCAAGGGCCGGGCAGCCGCCCCCGCCCAGGCCCCCGAGGCGGAGCTGGCCGGGCAGGTCGTCGACCTCATGGCCGCCCTCAACGCCTCCGTCGAGAAAGCCCGGGAACAGCGCGGCGAGCCTTTGGAGGCCGAGGCGACCGTCCACGACCTGCCCCGGCGAACCACGAAGAAGAAGACACCGCCGCGCAAGACCGCCACCGCCAAGAGCGGCGCGACGAAGACCGCCGCCGGGAAGAAGACCACGGCCCGCAGACCGAAGAAGACCGCGTGAAAGCTGTCAGGGGCCGGGTGTGTGGGCGGGATGTTCCGGGGTGCGGCGGGCCTGTTTCATCTCCGCCTCGTACACATGCTCCCGGCCCTTTGCCAGTTCCTGCCGGATACGGGCCTCGACGTCGGTGAAGGGCCGGTAGTAGTGGGTGTTGTACGCCTCGATGATCTGGTAGGTCCAGTGGCCGGGGATGACGTTGCGGCCGACGATCTCCCGCTCCAGCAGGTCGGCCTGGGCGTCATGGCCCGCAGCACGGAGTTCCTCGAGCGCTTCGTCGAGCCTCAGGTCGGCGCCGCCGGTCAGCTGGTGGAAGGTGTAGAGGCTGCCCCGCGCCCGCTCCACGGTCTCCAGCGCCTCCGACAACGCGCCCAGCGCCCTCACCGTCGCGTCACTCACTCCGTCCGGGCGCCGGTGGAGCGTACCGGACTCGGACTCTTCCTCCCCGGTGGGATCGTCGTACACGGCCCCTCCTGAATCTCGTGACTCGTCGGCGTCGGCGGGACGGCCGGACCGTCAGCCCGTAAGCGATACCCCCGGAGCGATACCCCCAGTGGACCGACGACGGCGGAGCCAGGCCGCGGTGACGGGGGGTGAGGCCCGCCCCGCGCCCCGGGGAACCCGGCGGTGCATATCTGACCTCGTCTGCCACACCGGGCGCCCCGAGCACTCCGGGAACAGAACGGGACGGCCCCACAGCCCCCAACCTTCCATCCCCGGAGCGACCTCGGGGCGCGCCACGCCGGGCCGCCGGGCCAGGAATGATGCGCGTCCACCCAGCGACAGCAAACACCCGTCGCTGTCTAGGCACGGCAGCTTTTCCAGGGGTTCAGCCGAGATACGCGTCAAAGGCGCAATCAGTAGATCTCAATCCCCGCGATCGCGGGGCAGAGCTGGGCTCTCCTGGTGGCAGCGCAGCAGGGCTAAAGGAGCATCTCCGCAGGCGCGAGGCGTGGCCGATCGTGTTACGTCCCTCTGGTCGCCGTCGACGCGACGAAGGTCCTGAAAAGGGGCCCGCGGTAGTCGTTCGTTTGGCACAATTTGGAGCGCTTGCCACTTGGCTGGGGGAGAGATGGAATGACTGATCGGGAATCATTAGCCTTGGTATTTTGCTTTATTACCGGGATGGTTATGTCCTTCCTCTGGTCAGAGGGATTCAGGCCTGGCGCCATCCTCGTCGGCCTGATCATTGGCGGTTTTATCTGGGACTGGTTGGAGGAGGCGAAGCCTGACGAAGTCAGGCGCCCAGTCCTCACGATCTTTGCCGAGCTTGCCAGCATCGTCGGCGGTATCATCGCTGTCGCAGCTCTGATCAACAAGTAACATCTCCGTCGACTTCGTGTTCAGCCTGTCGGCTGCGCCGACGCCATGAATTCGACCACCGGACTTCTCATGTGTGGATAGTGACGCCGACGACCGGTACGGGAGCGGCAGCCGGACGCGCCTACACCAGGGCTCGGTCGCGGGGCGGATGGCGGCGCCTTGGGGGGTCTGCATGTCCGCCGGGGAGTGTCCCGCGATCACAGGACGGCGTTCACCGGCGCCCGGCCGCACCGGACCGGAGGGGCATCCCCGCAGCGCGGGGCGGAACTCGCCCTACTCGGAGCCGCCGAGGTCGTTGCCGGAGCATCCCCGCAGGCGCGGGGCGGAGCTGGTGAGGAACGGGTCACCGATCCGGTCGCCCGGAGCATCCCTGCGGTCGCGGGGCGGAGTGCGGGACGCGCGGGCGCAGCGAGAGAGGGGCATCCCCGCAGTCGCGGGGCGGAACTCGACAGGCCCTGGTGGCGTCCGGACATCCGGGGGACATCCCCGCGATTGCGGGGTGGAGCGACCGAGCAGTCGGGTGCTTTGGGTGGCACCTTACCGGTGTGGCATCACGTGTATCCGCTGATCCGTCGTTCCCGGCGGGAAGGTGGTTCTCAACGTGTGGTGGGCGGTGCGTGGTTCATGCTGCAGTCGTGATGTTGGGGGTCGGATCGGTTCGGAGGGCGGGGAGGTGGAGGGTTCCGTGGGTGGTGATGGCGGCGGGCCCGGTGAGGTAGAGGGTGTTGTCGGGGAGGACGGCGACGCGGAGGCGACCTCCGGGGGCGTGGACGAGGTAGCTGTCGGCGCTGTCCGCCGGGTCGGCGTGGCGGAGGGCGGTGACGGCTGCGCAGGCGCCGGTTCCGCAGGAGGGGGTTTCTCCGGCGCCGCGTTCGTGGACGCGCAGGGCGATGTGGCCGGGGCGCTGGGGGACGGCGAAGCCGACGCTGACGCCGTGGGGGAAGGCTTCTTCGGGTGTCACAGTGGGGGCGGTGGTCAGCGGGCCCGCGTGGTCGAGGTCGCCGGGGAGTACGACGGCGTGGGGGTTGCCCATGTCGACGTGGAGTGCGGGCCAGGTGCGTCCGGCGGCGGTGACGGTGATTGTGTCGGGGCCGGGCAGTTCGGGTCGTCCCATGTTGACGGTGACGTCGCCGTGGAAGCGGGGGCTGGGGTGGGGGACGTGGACGTGCCGGGTTCCGGCGCGGGTGGCGATGGGCAGGGCGCCGGGCGGGCACAGGCCGGTGTCGACGAGGTAGCGGGCCAGGACGCGGATGCCGTTGCCGCATGTGGTGCCGGTGCTGCCGTCGGGGTTGCGGTAGTCCATGAACCACTCGGCTTCCCGGCCCGCGTCGGTGGCCGCGGTCAGGGTGGTGGTGTGGACGGCGCGCAGGATGCCGTCGGCGCCGATGCCGGTGCGCCGGTCGCACAGGCTTCTCACCAGGTCTTCGGTGAGCCGGAGGCGGTTGTCCGGGTCGGGCAGGACGATGAAGTCGTTCCTGGCTCCGTGGCCTTTGGCGAACGGGTGCGGCGGGCGGCGTGTCATGGGCGGGTCTTCCGTAACTCGAAGCGGAGCCAGGCGACCTGGTGGCCGTCGGCGCTCCGCAGTCCGTAGGTGGCGCCTAAGTCCAGGACCGCGAGCAGGTGGAGCCAGCGGATGACCAGGGCGTCGGTGAGGTCGGTTTCGACGCGGACGGCGCCTCTTTCGGCGATGACGCGGGGTTCGTGTCCGGTCAGGGCGGTGAGCTGGGCGACCGCTGAGCAGATCTCGGCGGTCTGGCGGTCGTAGCTCACGGGACTCGCATTCGCTCAACGTCGATTACGCAAAGTGAATCAAGTTAACTAGCTTCCAGCTAGTGGACTAGATTGTCAACCCGTACCCGGCCGGGCGGCCGCCCGCCCGGGCGACGCCGGGTCAGCAACACCGTTGAGGAGTGGCATGGCTGACGGCAGCTCGGATAAGGCTGCTCCCTACCTGCGGGTGGCAGCCGTGATCCAGGAGCGCATCGCCGACGGAAGCTGGGCCCCGGGCGACCGCCTCCCCTCCCGTACCGAGCTGGGCGACCAGTTCGGCGTCGGAGAGAACGTGATCCGCCGCGCGCAGGAACTCCTCATCTCCCAGAACATCCTGGAAGGCCGGCCCGGGGCGGGAACCTACGTCCGCGCCCCGTTCGAACGCCGCGTACTGCCGCGCATCCCGCAGCCCGCAACGGCAGACGCCGGACGCGGTCCGGCTCCGGCCGGCTTCACCGGCACCTGGGAGGCGGACAGCACCGCCAAGGTCCCCGCCCCGCCCGCCATCGCCGCCCGCCTCGGCGTGGAAGCCGGCGAACTGTGCGTCCGCACCGCGTACGAGTTCCTCACCGACCGGCTCCCGGTAATGCTGGCCACCAGCTGGGAACCGATGACCGTCACCGCCGGCACCCTCGTGGTCCTGCCCGAGGGCGGCCCCTACGCCGGACACGGCGTCACCGCCCGCATGGCACAGCTCGGCATCACCGTCGCGCGAGTGGTCGAGCGGCCCCGGCCGGTCCACGCCGGCCGCGACCAGGCGCAGCTCCTCGGCATCGCCGCCGGAGCCCAGGCCACCCTGATCGAGCGCACCCACTACGACACCACCGGCCGCCCGGTCGAGACCGCCGACCTCCTGGTCCCCGCGGACCGCTGGGACATCACCTACGACATCACCCTGCCACCGGCCGCGCTCGGAGCCTGATATCGGCTGCCGGGCGCAGTGGTGGCGGAGCGCGGTGATCGGGCCCGGCACAGCTCAAGGCCGGTCTCGGCGAGTCGGCCGGCTTGCTGTAGCTGTGCTCCGTTTCAGGGGCCGGTGCTGCTACACGGCGCGGAGCGGTTCGCGGCCAGCCCGATCGTTGTCGGCGGCGGGCGGACGGGTGAGGGCCTGGTGGTGGCGGCGAACCACTGAGTCCATCCCCAGGAACAGGCCGTCGGGGGTGAAGTGCGGTGCGGTGAGGTGACGTTCCAGCGCTGGCAGGTAGTTCCAGCGCACCGCAGGATGGGCGGAGTGTGCGTAGTGATGCAGGTCGCCGTAGGGAAGCCAGGTCGTCGCGGCGAAGGCGGCCAGGGCCCGGTTGCGCGGATACAGGCGCAGGCAGCGCCCGGCTTCGACCCAGGCCGGTGAGCCGGTCCGTGAGTCGGGGTCGAACCAGGTGTGTTCGTTGACGAGGCTGAGCCAGGCGAGCTGCGGATAGAGCAGGAGGCGCGGGAGCAGGACGCCGCAGAGTACGGCGGGCCAGCCGCCGACTATGTAGGCCGCTCCCAGCACCAGACCGATCGCGCCTGCCCGGTGCCAGAGGCCGGAGTGCTGGGAGAGGTTGGCCCCGAGGCCGGTCAGAGTGGTGCGCAGACCGCGGGGGGTCAACGGATAGACGAGAGCGGTGATGAACTGGAGCCGGGTACTGCCCGGGTTCATCCCGGCTACTCGGAGTTCCTCGAGGTTCGGGTCGGTGCCGGCCAGGGTGGCGTTGGGATGGTGGTCACGCACGTGCCTCTTCCGGCGGACCGGCACCGGTACAAATCCCAGAGGGTGGTGGACCGCAACCTCGGCGAGCAGGTTGCCCAGGCGGGGGGAACGGGTCAGGGCTCCGTGGACGGCGAAGTGGCTGATCTCCTGGAGATGGCGGAAGGCGACGGCGACTCCCAGCGCGGCGCAGAGCCAGCCCAGAGGGCCGCCTGTGGCAGCGATGCCCCACAGCCCGACGATCTGTATCCACTCGCCGATGAGGAGGAGCACGGGGGTGACGTTGTTGGCCTGCTGGCGTTGCAGTCGCATCAGAGCGGGCAGGGCTGCGGTCCGGGGGCGTTGGCGGGCATGCCACCAGCGGTCTGCCTGCCGCAGGAGTACACCAACTGCGACGAGGCCAAGGAAGAAGATCACGTCTGTCCCTTACGGTGGGCGGGCTGAGAAGAAGCAAGGCACGCGGCCTCAGACACTTCGGCCTGGGAATTGCGCTGGGTCTGGTGCACGGCGTGGCCGCCATCAGCATGTTCAGGCTGAGGAAGGAGCGCAGCGGGTGCCGGGGCTGGCAGAAGGCAGCCGGCGTGTTCTCGGCCTGTGGTCAGACGCCCGGGTTCCGGTTGTGCGGGTGTGAGCCACTGCTGATATTCGTCGCGGGGTATGCCGCGCGCGCCGAGGCGGAGCGTGTAGTCGGTTTTCACCTGTGCGTCCAGTAGCCGAATGCTGCCCGCTGTGGTGCGGCGGGCGAGATCCGCGATGGCGATCTTGGCGGCGTCGGGTCTGGTGTGGAAGGCGGAGGACATGACGAAGACCTTGTGCAGTGCGAAGCCGAACAGACCGCCGATCAAGTGGTTGTCTTCCCAGACCTCGATGCTGTGGATCCAGCCCTGGTCGTGGAGGACGTGGAGGGAGTCGGTCAGCGCCGGGGTGATCCAGCGGGGTTTACGGGAGCCCCGGCAGGCTTCAAGTACGCCTTCGAAGTCCTCGTTCACGCTGGTCGTCCAGTGATGGGCGCGGATCGTTCGGCGAACGGTGCGTCCAAGGGTGACCTCGCTGGTCGGGAGGACGTAGCGCGTGGGCGGGGACCACCACAGGGTGCTGTAGGGGTTGGTGGTGGAGGCGAGGAGCGGGATGTCACCGGCTTGCACGTCGGGGCTGTAGGTGGCTTCGTTGTCGGCGATGTCTTCCGGCGCGGAGCGTGGCAGGCAGAAGACGCCTCGCAGATGCGCGTTCAGGACGGACTCGGGGGTCAAGTCGCCTCCGATGGCGGCGGGGATGCCGAGGCCGTGGCCGAGCGCGATGCGTTCCCAGTCGGGGGTCATCGGGGGTGCGCCGGATGTCAGAGTCGTCATCGACATTCCGTTCACCGGCTCGAAGCGGCGACGCGGGGCTCTGGCGCTTGCACGGTTGCCCGGTCGATGGCCTGGTGGAACTCCTCGAACCGGGGGTGGTCGAAGATGGTGCGTATGGGCAGGGCGAGCCTGAGCTGCTGCCGGGCGGCCATGATCATCTTGGTGGCTTTGAGGGAGTCGCCGCCGAGAGCGAAGAAATCATCTGCGGGTTCGATTCTGGTCACGCTCAGCGTTGTGCTCCACAAAGCGTGCAACGTGTCACGCAGCTCGTCGTGCCGGGCGGGCGGAGCCGGGGGCGTGGTGGCGGCCGTGGACAAGGTATGGATGTCAGCCTTGCCCGCCAGGCTCATGGGGATCGTGGACACCGGGATCAGCCGCGGCAGCATGTGCGGGGGCAGACTGCTGGCCAGCGTCGCGCGGACCTCGTCAGTGGAGACGCCCTTGTCGAGAACCACCCAGGCCGTGAGCACTGTCGCCTCGCTGTCGCCGTTCAGCGCCACAGCGGTGTTGCCCACTCCGGGGCAGGAGCGCAGGGCCGCGTCGATTTCTCCCAGTTCGACGCGGTGACCATGGATCGAAACCTGATTGTCGAACCGTCCCAGGAACTCGATCTGACCTGCGGCGTTGTACCGGCCCCGGTCTCCGGTGCGGTACGCCCGCAGTGGTGTGGCGGCATCCGTGGTCTGCAGGGTGGTGAACCGGGCCTGTTCAGCAGGTCCGGCGTTGAGGTAGCCGCGGGCGAGCTGCGGCCCGGTGACACAGATCTCCCCGGTCTGCCCGGCAGGAACGGGGCGCAGCTCCTGGTCGACGATCCAGATGCGGTTGCCGGGCAGCGCGGTGCCGATCACCGGGTCAGGGCGCTGGGCCAGGGCCGCGCCCGTGACGTAGACGGTGGTCTCGGTGGGTCCGTAGTAGTTGTAGGCCCGCAAATGGGTGAGGGAGCGCAGCTGCCGCCAGAGCTCTTGGTCGGTCGGCTCACTGCCGAGGATCAGGACGCGCAGTGATGCCAGGGCCTCGACACCGCAGGCGAGCAGGAGCGCACGGATCTGTGTCGGGGTTCCGTCGAACAGGTCGACCTGATGCTCCGCGAGCAGCCGTCCCAGACGCTCGGGATCGCGCCGGGTCTGCTCATCGACGACGACGAGGGTCCGGCCATAGGCGAGGTTGGCGAAATCCGCGAAGAAGGGGTCGGCGCTGGTGCCGCCGTTGAGCGCCACCCGCCGTACCTCCTGGGCCTGGCTCGCGTCTGCGTTCAGGGACCGCTCCATGCTGTCCGCCATGGCGGACACCGCGGCGTGTTCGACCATCACTCCCTTCGGCAGGCCGGTGGTGCCGGAGGTGTAGATGACGTAGGCGAGATCATTGGCTTTGATATCCGTGACGATGCCGCCGGACTCATCGGTGGCATCGGCGGCGGTGCAGTCCTGCGGGAACAGGAGTGTGCACGAGGACGGGAAGACGCCGCCCAGGTCGGGCTGGGTGATGGCGATGCGTGTTCCGCTGTCGCGAAGCATGTGCTCGCGGCGCAACGGCGGTGCCGCCGGGTCCATCATCAGGCAGGCACCACCAGCGAGCCACACCCCCAGGATCGCCACCACCAGGTCCGGGCCGCGAGAGAGGCAGACAGCAACCGTTGTCTCCCTGCCCGCACCGGCCTCGAGCAGCTGAACGGCGAGGTGGCGCGCGCGGTTCACGAGCTGGCGGTAGGTGACCTGCTTGTTCTCGTACAGCACGGCAGGGCGCTCGGGATGGAGCGCGGCCTGCGTGACGATGGCAGCCGGCAGGTTCTGGTTCGAGGCGGCAGTGGCGTCGGCCGCGGTGTACGAATCGGCGGTGCCGCCGGGCACCTCGATGAGGCGATGCATGATCGGTGTTCCTCCGAGAAGACGGACAGAGATGGGCTGTCGGGAAGAGCCCTCGGATGACGGCCAGGGGCAGCGACGACCCGGGGCTGTGTGGGCAGGGCTGGTCCGGTCGTGCGGCGGACTCAGCAGCGGACGGTGTCCAGCTGCTTCATCGACGGCAGCAGAGCTGCACATCCACAGACGATCAGCATGAGGACGCCGCCGACGGTGAGAACGAGCGACGGCCCCATGTGACGGGCCAGCAGTCCTGAGAAGAGGTATCCCAACGGCAGCAGCGAATAGGACAGGGCCATGTTCACGCTGTAGACGCGGGAGAGCAGGTGCTCGGGAACCAGGTTCTGCAGCAGGGTGTTCTCGATGACGTCGAAGGAGAGCCCCGCGCCGAACAGCATCGCCCCGGCGAACAGCATGACGAGGTGACCACCGAGTGAGCCCAGGACGAGGGACCCGAGCCCGAGTGAGGCGCCGAGGACCAGCAGGGCGGTGCCGGCCTTGATTCCCCGCATACGGCCGATCACCACCGCCCCGAGGAGCACGATGGCGATCTCGACGGCGCTGAGCAGCCCCAGCGTTCCAACCCCCGCACCGGCCTGGCGTACAAGAGCGGGCAGCAGCACGGAGTAGGGGGCGAGGCAGAGGATGTTCGCGACGAGGGAGATCGCGATAATCAGGGAGAGCCAGCGCGTCCGCCGGGTGTAGGCCAGGCCGGCGCTGAGCTCGGGCCAGATGCCCTGCATCGGTGTCACCGTCGTGCGGGACGCGGTCTTCGTCGCGGCCATGGCGAGGGCGGCGACACCGAAGGACACCGCGTTCAGGGTGAAAACGAAAGCGGCGCCGCCGATCCCGAAACTGACCCCGGCCAGCAGGGGTCCGGCCAGGCGGGCGAGGCTCCCGGACGCGCTGAAGACCGAGTTCGCCTTCCGGAAATCGTTCTCGGTGAGCAGTTCCCGGTTCATGGCCGCATACGCGGGAGTGTAGAACGCGCTGATGGTGCCCAGGAGCAGCGCGGCCGTCATCAGCAGAGGCAGGGACAGCCGGTTCGTGGCGGCTGACAGGGCAAGTACGCCGACGACCAAAGCAGCCGCGCTATCGGCGACGAGGACCACCGTGCGCCGGGAGAGGCGGTCGGCCACCGCACCGCCGACCAGAGCGAGGACGACCTGGGGGAGGAAATTGAGCGCCAGGACCACGCCCATGGCGGCCGCCGATCCGCTCAGCTCATACACGGACCAGCCCAGTGCTACCTGGTAGGCGCCGTTGCCGACCTTCGACACCGTCTGCCCCAGCCAGAAGATCACGAAGTTGCGCTGCGTCAGGAGACTCTTGGCCGGGGCTGCGGGGCTGTCGGCATCTGGTGCCGGCCGGGCGGGCCCGAGTGTGTCGGTCATGCTTCCTCCCCGCCGCCGAAACCGGCGGTCAACGCAGTGGTCCGGCTCGGGTGGTTCACGCGGTGACCTCGTCGAAGCTGCGGCCCATGGCAGTGACGAAGGCCGGGCTCTGCATGATCTGTCTGCTCGTGACCGCGTCGAGAACCACCACCCTGCTGCTGGAGGCGATGTCATCCCAGACGACCTCCGGGTCCGCAGCGGATTCCCGGGCGACGAAGACATTCACGGGGATGTCCAGCGGCCCCAGACGGCAGCGGAGAAAAGCGTGCATACCTGCGGCCCACACGACCTGGCGCCAGAAGAAGTCCGTTGCCGGCATCTCTTCATCGATCCACTCCAACGCCCGCATGCACTCGATCACCCGAGCCGGATCAGCTACCAGCCCCGGGGCGTCGAACTGCTTCCGCAGTGAAGCGAGGCGCAGTTCGTACAGGTCCTCCAGGCCCAGGCGGGGCTCGGCAGCCAGCTCTCCCCTCGCCGCGTTCACGAGAGTGAGCGGACCGACCCGCTCACCTGCGGCGATAAGACGGCTGGCTATCTCGTACGCGATCTGTGAACCCCCGCACAGACCACCGATCAGGTACGGCCCGGAGGGCTGCACACGGCGGATCTCACGCAGATAGAGCTCCGCGGTCTCGGGCACAGAACGGTGTGGATCCTCGCGGTCCCACAGCCCAGCGGCCTCGAAGCCGTACACCGGGTGCCCGTGATGGAAGGCATGGGCAAAGTCACGGACGAAGGCGATGTTGCCCGACGTCCAATGGATCAGGAACAGCGGGGTCCCCGAGCCCGGGGACAAGCGGATCAGCCGGCCCCCGCCAGGTGGCCGAACCGAGCGTCTCGTTCCCCACAGCGAAGTGAAGTCCGCAGACAGCGGAAGACGGCTGGTCTCAGCGAAGCCGGTGATGCTCATCAGGCGGATGTCTCCTCATGTATCGGGCGGAGATAGGGCTGGACGGCGCTGGCGCAAGGCGGCCCCCTTGGAGCGCCAAGAGTCGACGTGGCCTGGCAGGTTCGACCGACGATCGAGATCACGGTCCCCAGGTCACGTCGTCGTCCAGTGAGAGCACAGCGCTCTGCGCCACAGCCGGCGTTGCCCGCGGCACGGGAAACGCCCCACCGTGAACGAGCACCGGCGTCAGGCTCCCGCCAAATTTCCTGGTGATATCCGAGGAAGGAACTCGAAGGGGAGTCACTTAATTCACCTTTCGAAAAGAAATGAGAGCAGCACATGAAGGACGCCGGTTCGCATGAACCGGAATATGGCAAGGAGGCGCGCCGCGAATCCCGGCGATCGGGTGGCGGAGGTTGTTCACTACACTGGACGCCGATGGAAAGGCAGGGAAGGGGAAGTGCCTGTCCTAATCGTGACGTGGCATATCTTGTCCATCGGGATCCTCGTGCAACAGCTGGTCATGAAGGCCGGGCACCAGGCGCACTCCGCAGCCGAGCAGCGCGAAACCCTCTAGTTCCGGCTGTGTCTCGAGTGCGCGACGGCAGACCCTCGCAGCTCTGAGCTCGGCTTCCTCCACGGTGGAAGCCAGCATGAACAGCCCCACCAGCGTGCCGTCCGCAGCCTGCGGATGAACGACGATGTGCTCAAGTCCGTCGTCGCTATCGGCGCAGTCGGTGATCAACTGGTCCGCATGCCCGGGCAGAACGGCGTCGGCTTCCTGCCGGAGTTCAGCATGAACGAGGTACATGCCTTGAGCATCGAGGTGCGGAAATCGGCCTAGCAATCGAACCTGCCAGACCTGTTTATGCCGTTGCATGAATAGGACTCAGAGGTCAGACTCGCACGCCGTACCCTCAACGGGTGCCCATTACCTCTGGACGAAGGAGAGATGGTGCTGGAGACCCTGGGCCTCAAGGCGATGGCAGAACAGGTCTACCGGAAAATGCTGGCCCACCCCGACAAGGGCGTGGATCAGCTGGCCGCCTTGCTGGACACCTCCCCGCAGACCGTCCGTGACGGCCTCGGGCAACTCAGCGAGCTGGCCATCATCCAGCCGGCGCAACACGAGGAGAGCGGCTTCCAGGTCCTGGACCCGGAAGCCGCGATGGAAATGCTGCTCGCACGCCAGCAAGCCGACCTGGCCGCCCAAAAGCTCCGGATCGAAGCCTCGCGGGCTGCCGCCGCCCAGCTCATCGCCGAGTGCTCCGGCGCGCGCCCCCGCTCCACCGACGACGAACACCTGATAGGCCCCGACGTCATCCGTGAACGCCTTGCCCGGCTCGCCCGCCGAGCCGAGAACGAGATCATGACCTTCGCCCCGGGCGGTGCCCACCCGGCCGCCGACCTGGAAGCCAGCCGCGCCCCCAACCAGGAACTCCTCAGCCGCGGCGTCCGTACTCGCACCATCTACCTCGACAGCGTCCGCAACCACAAACCCACACTCGACCACGTCAACTGGCTGAACCAGCACGGCGCCAAGGTCCGCACTGCCGTCTCTCTCCCCGTCCGGATGGTCATCTTCGATCGTCGTCAAGCCGTTCTGCCCGTTGACACAGGCGACGCCAGCACGGGAGCCGTACTCCTCACCGGCGAAGGCACCATCACCGCTCTGAGCGCTCTCTTCGAGACCACTTGGGAAGCGGCCACCCCGTTCGGGACTGCCGACGTTGCGACGCCCGAGGGCGCCACCGCGCAGCAGGCCGAGATGCTCAGACTCCTGGCCGCCGGTATGACAGACGAAGCGATCGCCAAACGGTTCGGCATCTCTCCTCGCACCGCACGCCGCATCGCAGCCGAGCTCATGGACCTGCTCGACGCCCGCAGCCGATTCCAGGCCGGCGTTCACTCCGTCCAGCAAGGCTGGCTTCCCGCCCACCAGTAGTGCTCAAGCCCGACGACACAACCTCACCCACCAGGAGAAGACTGCGATGACGGACGCCACGATCCGGTTCGCCAAAGGCCACGGTGCCGGGAACGACTTCATCGTCCTGCCCGACCCTGCGGCCCGAATCCGGCTGACCGCAGAGATGGTGAGAAGCCTGTGCGACCGGCGCACCGGCATCGGCGCGGACGGCATCCTGCGCGCCGTCCACTCCACCGCCCTGTCCGAGGCCGCCGCCATGGCCGGGGAAGCCGAATGGTTCATGGACTACCGCAACGCTGACGGCTCCCGAGGCAGCATGTGCGGCAACGGCATCCGCGTCTTCGCCCGCTATCTGGCCGACACCGGCCTCTGCCCGGTGGGGACCCACGCCATCGCTACCCGGGCCGGGGTCCGGCATGTGCACATTCCCCGCCACCATCAGGAAGAGAGCGACATAACCGTCGCCATGGGCGAGCCCCTTTTCCCCGGCCCCGACGGCATCACCGTCACCGCCGCTGGCCGGGAATGGCCCGCTCTCCACATCAACGTGGGCAACCCTCATGCTGTCGCATTTGTCGATGCCCTCGGCGACGCCGGCGACCTTCAGATGGCTCCCACCGTCACGCCCGGCAACGCGTATCCCGAGGGCGTGACAGTCGAGTTCGTCACCATCCAAGGTCCACAGCATCTCGCCGTGCGAGTCCATGAGCGTGGCGTCGGCGAAACTCCCGCCTGCGGAACCGGCGCCTGCGCCGCCGTCGCAGCCCTGCGCCGCCACCAGCATCACACTTCGCCGGGTAAATACATGGTCGCCTTCCCAGGCGGCCGACTCTGCATCGATGTAGACGCAAACGGACTTATGGGCCTTACCGGCCCTGCGGCAATCGTTGCCGAAGGAACCGCTGCGTTCACATCGACAAGTCCGGCGCCGCGCCCTCGGATCACCGAACAGCGAGCACACACCGCAACATCCTGATCTCGAAGACCTGAGGATCTGCCCGAGCGTCGCCGCACCGTCGCGGGCGCTCCTCTGGCTGTAGCTATGTTCCGGGCACCAGGCGAAATCCATCACGTGGGGATATCTCACGAAGATACTTCTCGACGGACTCGCCGCCCGGGCCGGGGACGCGGTCCGCCCCTCGCGGATCCTCACCGCCAAGGCAGCGGGGCGCACCATCAAAGACGATGCCACCCCGGACTCTGCGGTGTCGGCGAAGGGCGGGCCTCGGCGCGTGGGATCACTTGTGGCTGGGTGGGGGGAAGCGGGAGGCGAGACCCTCCAGGAGACGGGCGTAGGCGGCGCGCTTCGGTGGTCGTGGTTCGCTGCGGCCCGTTTCCCAGTTTCCGACCGACTCGCGCCGGGCGCTGAGTGCCTTCGCGATCTGGTCCTGGCTCAGCCCGGCGGCCTCCCGCAGCCGTTTGCGTTCCGCGGGCGGTGGCAGGGGGGCCTGGGCAACATGCTCTAGCAGTGCGTCCACGGCGCTGAACAGCGCTTCTTCGTCGTCGGGCAGCTGGATCACCTCCGGCTGCCACACTACACAAACGCTCTTGGATTGCTCATGGTTTCCTCATGGATTGCGCATTGCTGTTAAGTTGACCTTGCCTTGCCGCCCCGGCGGGGCGCCTGCCAGCTATCGCCGTCCAGGAGGAGCGCTTGCGAGACGAGGTTCTGGACGAAGTGATCCTTCCGGCTGCGCTGAACGGCGCCGTGCGCCAGGACCGGCCGGTCGTCGTGATCGTCGGGGGCCAGCCCGGAGCCGGGAAGACCGCGGTCGCGGATCTGGTCCAGGCGGCGCTGGACCGCCGCGGCGGCTCGGTGCGGATCTGCAGTGACCTCTACAAGACCGCGCACCGCCAGTACGGCGAGTTCCTGGCCGGCGATGTCCGCACCGCCGGGGAGAAAGTCCGGCCTCAGACCCGCGGCTGGCAGGCCGCGGTCGAGGAACACGTCCGGGCGCAGGGGTTCGACGCGGTGGTGGAGTCCGCCCTCGCCGACGTCGAAGAGTTCCGGACATCGGCGGCCGCGTACCGGCGGGCCGGTCACCGAATCGAGGTGGTGGCCCTCGCGACGCCGCAGGCGCTGAGCCAGCTCGGGATCCTGGACCGTTTCCTGTCCGGGGCGTTAGTCGGCGGCGGCCGGTATGTGTCGTGGGAGAACCACGACGCCTGCGCGCGGAAGATGCTCGAGACGCTGGCGGTCATCGAAGCGGAGCAGCTGGCCGACCGCGTCACCGTCGTATGCCGGGACAACGCCGTGCTCTACGACAACGAACTCACCGGCGGATCCTGGCGGCGGCGGCCGGCGGCGGACCGGGCGGTGGCATGCGAGCGATCCCGCCCGTGGTCCGCGCGGGAGACGGCTGTCTTCCGCCAGGGTCTGGCGCGCACGGATCAGCGGCTGCACCGTGACCTCGCCTGTGAGGACCGCCGCCTGGCGGTCCAGCGGGACGCCGAGCGCGCCGCCGCCCTGGCGGAGCCGGTCCGGCGTATCGCCCAGCCGCGCGGCCGGGCACCGGGCGTGGACTTTCACCGGCTGTCGGCCGACGAGCACCGGTGGGTTTTCGAGGAGCTGATCGTCCCGTCGTATCTGAGCGGCATCGTCCGCCGGGACGACCCGCGGGCGGTCTGCGTGCTGGGCCAGCCGGGGGCGGGGAAGCTGCTGGCTGCCAGGATGGTAAAGCGGGCCATGCGGCCGGGGACGACCCACCTGGTCGGTGACGACTTCAAGGCGTCGCATCCGGACTATCTGCGGCTGCTGGCCGAGGACCCGCGCAACGCCGGAGCCGCGATCCGGGCCGACTACCGGGCCTGGTTCGGCGAGGCCGAGGAGTACGTGCGCCGGCGCCGCGGCGACGTACTCCTCGAGGGTGCGCCGGGCAGCACAGGGGAGTTCCTGTCCAGTGTCCTGCCGTTCGCGGCCGACGGCTATCCGGTTGAGCTGGTGGTCCTGGCCGTGCGGGAGGCGGACAGTCTGCTGGCGACGGCGCTGCGGTACGCCCGCTCGCTGCAGGCCGGCGGCTACGCCCGCTTCACCTCGCGTGCGGGGCACGACGTGTGCTTCCGCGCCCTGGCCGACGTCGTCGACGCCGCGCAGCGGCATCCGAAGGTCACGGCCGTGACCGTGATCCGGCGCAACGGCGAGGCCCTGATCCGCCAGGAACAGGGCATGGGAGAGCAGGCGGCCTGGGTGCTCGCCGCGGAACGCACGCGCCCCTACACCGAGCAGGAGGCCCTGCAGTTCCTCAATCTCCACCAGGCACTTCGCCGGGCGCTTCCGCAGCACCGGCGAGAGCTGGACCGGATTGCCGCGCTCGCGCGGCCGCTGATGCCCGCACGGGTCCAACCGGCCCCGATCGACTGTCCCCGCCCCCCTGTCCGGCCCCTGCCCGTGCTGCGGACACCGTCGGGCTACGACCTTCTGAGCTCCTTGAGCCGGGCCGCGTAGAGCGCCGCGATCCGCCCGGTCTCCTGCGCGCCGGCGGCCTCCAGCCGCTGCTGGTCCTCCAGCGCGGCCTGGCGGCCCGCCTTCAGCTCCTCGATCCGGTCCTCGTCGGGCACCGGGGCCCTGCGCTCAGCGATGATCCGGGTGCTGTACCAGGTCACCACGTCGCGGACGAGGTCCACCGCCTGCTGCTCATCGCCGCCGTCCAGGCCGGAGAAATCGGTGCCAGGGCTGTCGGGCACGGTCTGCCGCCTTCCTATTTGATCTTGATGCGAAACGGTCATTGTCCGCCCCCGGGAAACGGCCGGGCAAGGGCCGCAACCCCGGCGCGGCGGCACCGCGCCGCCCTCCCAACCCCTGTCCGCTGCCGCTCGCGGGGAACGTTTGGCCAAGGCCCCCCGGCCGGACGTAGGTTGAGGGCCGCGGCAGGTGATGACCGGGGGTTGTTGTGGCAGGTCAGGATCGTCAGGATCTCCGTGCGCTGTTCGGCTCGAACCAGCGGATCGGCGCGGACGAGGCGTTCACGAACCGGGAGGGCCAGTGGCAGACGACCGCGGCCGCGCTCGCCGGGCACCTGGGCCACGTCACCGCCCCAGGGTTTGATGCCGAGGACCTCGAAGTACCCAGGCGCAACGTCCTAGTCTTCCACGGGGTCGGCGGGATCGGCAAGTCGACGCTGTCGCGGAAGCTGGAAGCCGCCCTCGCCGATACGGGGCGCCGTCCCGCTCAGTGGGGCGAACCCGCCTGGCCCGACAGCCCAGCAGTGGTGCCCGTGCGGATCGACCTCGCCCGCTCCGCCGGCACCGACTTCGAACGCGTCGTGCTCACCATCCGGCTCGCGCTCGCCGGCCTCGGCCGCCCCTTCCCCGCCTTCGACCTCGCACTCAAGAGGTACTGGGAGCACAACCACCCGGGCGAACCCCTGGAGGAGTACCTGCGCCGCGGCGGCCTCGCCTCCCGGTTCGGCCAGAGCGCGCCGCAGCAGATACAGTCCGCCCTCGCCGACGTCGCCCAGGCCCTGCTCCTGCCCGGTGCTGTCGGCACGGTCATCGGCGAGGTCACCGGGGCGCTGGTCGGCGCGCTGCGCGAGCGCCGCCAGTCCGTCCGCGCGCTCGCCGGCTGCGCGCGGCTGGCCGACCTGCTCCAAGCCGACCCCGACCTCGACGCCCTCTCCTACTACCCGCACCTGCTCAGCTGGGAACTCGCCCGGCTCCCGGCCGCCAAACAGGTCGTGCCGGTGATCCTCCTCGACACCTTCGAGGACACCGGCGACCGCACCCGCCGCGACTTCGAGCGCCTCCTGCAGCGCGTGGTGTGGCTCATGCCGAACGCCTTCTTCGTCATCACCGGCCGCAGCCGCCTTCCCTGGGCCGACCCCGCCCTCCACGGACAGCTCGACTGGACCGGCCCCACCGCCTGGCCGGACCTGGACCTTCATTACGGGCCCCTCACCCGCCCCGCCCCCACCCCCGCCGGAGGTGCGGCCAGGGCGCGGGCGGGCGGCGGGCAGGTGCTGATCGGCGACTTCTCCCCCGAGGACTGCCAGGACTACCTAACCCGCCGCCTGACCCACGACGAGATGCCCCTCATCCCCGAAACCATCCGCGATGTGATCACCGCCCGCTCCCACGGCCTGCCCCTCCACCTCGACCTGGCGGTCATGCGCTTCCTCGAGATACAGCGCACCGGCCGCACCCCCGAACCCGCCGACTTCGACGTCGACTTCCCCGCCCTCATCGCCCGCACCCTGTCCGACCTCACCCCCGCCGAACGCCACGTCCTGCGCTCCGTCGCCCTCTACGACGCCTTCGACCACACCCTCGCCGCCCGGGCCGCCGGCACCGACCGTGAGGCACCGGTCCTGCGTCTGCTGGAACGCCCCTTCATCCGCGAAGACCCCTTCGGCCTGTGGCCCTACCACCTCCACGCCCTGATCCGCTCCACCATCCGTACCGCCGACGACACCACGGACGACCGCTGGTCACCCGCCGACTGGACCGCCACCGCGAGACGCGCCCACGCCGCGCTCGGCGAGCAATGGACCGCCCATACCGGCCCGGGCCGGGCACTCCTCGTCGGGTGCCTGCGCCAAGGCCTGCTCCTCGCCCGCGACTTCCGCCTCGGCCTCGGCTGGCTCGCCGACGCCGCCTGGGCCTACGTCGGCGACTCCGTCTGGGAACCCCTCGCCCCACCCGCCCGTCCGAATCCGGACGGGAGCAGCGGGGACAGTGCGGTGCCGGCCACAGCCGCCGACGCCCTGGTCGAAACCCTCAGCGCGCTCGCCCGCCGCCAGCACGAACACCGCGAACGCACCACCGCCCGCCTCACCACCGTGATCCACACTGGCCTGCTCCCCGCGGACCTGCACGATATGGCCCTCTACTACCGGGCCAAAGCCGACCGCGACCTCGGCAACTCCGCGGCCTCCCGCCACGGCATGCAGGCCGTGGCCGACGGCGGCGGCCGTCTCGCCCCCGCCGCCCGGCGCGGCCTCGCCCACCTCGCCCGCCTCGCCGGAGACTTCCCCACCGCCCTCAATACCGCCCGGACCCTCGGCTGGGAAGGCCGCCACCACCGCGTCGAAGGAGACGTCCGGTGGGTCCAGGGCGACATAACCCGCGCCGCCGCCGCCTACCAGGCGGCCCGCACCGAAGCCGAACAGCACGGCAAAGCCGGGGAGCGCGCCACCAGCCAGACCCAGCGCGCCTTCACCCTTGCCTTCACTCACCCCGACAGGGCCCGCGACGAGATCGACCTCGCCGAGAATCTGCTGACCGGCCTCGCGCTGCGCGCGACAACCCTCACCCTCCGCACCGCCGCCCTGCTGATCGACGCCGGAAACCCCGCCGCGGACGTGGAGAACCGCGCGCATCTGCTCCGCACCGAGACCCGGAACACCGGTCTCCTCGCCGCGGAGGCCACCCTTGAACTGGCCCTGTGCTTCCACCACGCCGTCCAGGCCGAGCACGACCAGATCACCGCCGCCGTCTCCCGCCTGCGCGACCTCACCCGGAACGGCGACTACACCTACTACACCGACATCGCCCACTTCATGGCCGGCCTCCCCCTCACAACCCCCTCCCCCGCCCAGTGGCTCGACGGCGAAACCGCCACCCGCCACCGCTGGCACACCCTGATCACCGACCGCCGCGAATACCTGCGGACCAGAACGTAGAAACCCGCGCCTCCGGCCGCGCCGCCGTACCAGGCGCGCGCCCGCTCAATGACACCCGGAAAGGTCGCAGCCACATATACGCGGCAAAACAGGCCGAAGTCGCCCCCTGGTCGGCCGTCTGGAGAGCGGCACGAAAGCAAAAGGTCCGCACTGCCGTGTCTGGCAGTGCGGACCAAAGAAAAGAGGGGCAGTGGCCACTTACGTGGCGAGTGCCCCTTCAAGTCTGTACTCACTGTAGCACGGGGTTTCGATAGGGTGCCTGGATGATCTCCACGGTCCAGGATCCGTACGCTCGCCACGTGCTCCTGCGCATGTCCGACTTCTTCGCCGACGAGCGCACGCCCTGGCCGCGCCGCCTGTGGGACATAGGCTCCGTCCTCGCATTGGAGGAACTGTGGGAGGCCGGGCACTGGCAGGCTCACAACGTCCTGTCGTCCTCCGCGTGCGACTGGCAGCGCAATGAGCTCCGAGCCCTCCTCGGCCGGGACGCCGGCCTCGGGGACAAGGACCTCCGCAGAGAGATCACCACTCTGCTCAGCACGCCCCTGCCCGATCCCAGCCCCGAGCGGCGCCGGCTGAAGCAGATCATCGGGCACCTGCGGCCCGGCTACCTGGACCGATGGGCAGCGGCGATCACCGTCGAGGAATCCAAGCGGGTCAAGCCCGAACGGTTCTCCCGGACCGTGGCCGCTCACCTCCTCGACCTCGGCTACAGCCCCCTCCACCTCCGCGCCTGGGCCCGCGGGCTCAAGACCGCCCAGGCCACGATCACCGACATCGCCGAAAGCGCGGCCGATCTCGCCCGCGCCCGCCCGAAGACCTTCGACGTCCTGGTCGCACTCGACAAGGTGCCCCACCGTGAACTCGCCGAGCCGCTGCCGAACTGGCTCGCCAAAGGCGAAGTGGGTTCCTGGCTGCGGGAACACGGTCACGACACCGCCGGCTTCCGCACCGGCGGCGGCTTCGTCTACCAGCTCCAGGCCCTCGACCCGCTCAGCGCGGCCGACCAGGCCCGCCAGCTCCTGGACCGTATGACCGCCCGGTCGGAATTCCTGCGAGGCCGGCGCGGCGGCGTCGTCCCGCTGCCGCAGATCTGGGTCGCCGGACACGACACCCCCGTCCCGCTCGAACCCCCCGCACGCGGCGTCGACGTCCTCTCCCTCGTCTACGAGGGCCACCTCTACAAAGTCGACATCCGCGGACGCATCGACGACGCCCTCGAACTCGCCGCCGTCAGCAACCGGGGCGCCCTCGCCCCCGCCGTGGCCGGCGGCTGGGCAGCAGTCGAATCCCTCCTCGTCCACCCCGACGACCCCAAAGGCGAAAAAGAACGATCCGGGAAAGCCGTCGCCGCCGACCGGATGGCCGCCATCATCGCCTGCTCCTGGCCCCGCGCCGAACTCACCAGCCTCGCCCACCGCCACACCCCCGCCCAGCCGGACGCCCTGTCCGAGGCCATCGACGCCTGCACCACCAACCGCGAACGCGCCCGCCTGGTCGCCGCCGCCCTCCGCGACCACGGCCCCCGAGTCCTCGCACTGAAGTACACCGACACCGCCGCGGCCCAGCGGATGACCGCCCTCGTCAACGAACCCCGCAAACAACTCGACGAGGTCAACAAAGCATTCCGCATCGCCATGCGCCGCCTCTACCGCACCCGCAACATCATCCTCCACGGCGGAGCCACCCAGGGCGTCGCCCTCGACGCCTCCCTCCGCACCGCCGCACCCCTCCTCGGCGCCGGACTCGACCGCATCGTCCACGCCTCCTACACCGAAAACCTCGACCCCCTCGACCTCGCAGCCCGAGCCGAAATCGCCATGCAACTCGTCGACGGCGAAACCGGCCTCGCCACCGTCGACCTCCTCGAACCACCCCACTGACCCACCCCTGCAGCCCACGGCAAATTTGAGGGCACCCCCGTAATCGCGGAGCGGAGCGCGCGCTTACGTTCACCGCCGTTGTCTCGTGGGGAGCATCCCCGCAGTGCGGGACGGCGGAGCGTCATCGGAGCCGCGGCATAGCGGAAGAAGCTCCGGCTTCGGGCACCTGCCCGGTGATACGGGCGGTCTTTCCCGGCACCCGGGAGACATGGACCCCTGGCCGCAGATCAAAGAGGGGTGGGAGGCGTTGGACAAGGCACGCCTGTTCCAGAACGGCGCGGCCGGGCCTGTGGTCTTCGCGCGTGAGATCGGCGACGAGCCCTGGTGGCGACGTGAAAAGTCCTCGCTGGTCTGCGCGTTCTGCCTGACGCCGGTGGTGTCGGTGCGTGCCCCGGTGGGTCGTGGTGTTTCCCGGGGCGCGCTGTTCCGGCTCGCCGCAGGCCGGGAGCACGAGGGCGGGTGCCAGCTCGACCCGGTCGAGGTCGTGCGTACGGTTGCGCGCGGGTCCCGGGGTGTGGCCGTCATCGACGGCGACGAGCTGCACCTGGTGCTGCCCGCGGATCTGGACCGGATCGGCGCCACCGACCCTCTCCTCGGCGCCGGTGCCGAGGATCCCGGCGGCCGGGTCGGCGTGGACGTTTCCACGGTCCGGCCACTGCTGCCCCCGCTGATCAACAGTGCGGTCGTCATCGCCCGTTTCCTCCAGAAACACGGCGACGACGCCACGGTGGCCGCCCGGTTCAAGGTGCGCCGCCCCGGGGAGAAGCGGGCGGTGGGCTGGGGCGAGTTCTGCTACGGACCTGCCCCCGGCGAACACGCTCGTCTTTATGCCCGGCTGGCCGACGGGTCGAAGCCCGCGCACCCGGTCGCCCTCTACGGCCGCGTCGCCGCTGTCGGGCGCGACCGTCAGGACCGGCCCGTCCTCCGGCTCACCGACGGACACGGCTTCACCGTACGCATCCGGTCCGAGCACTCCAGCCTCCTCGCCCCGCTCGCGGCTGGCGTCTTCGTTCTGGCCGTCGGCGCCTGGAAGGTCTGGACACCCCGCAAGGGCAGACCTGAAGTGCAGATGTTCGCCGAAGAGCACTGGCAACTCGCCCACTGGACCTACGACCCCGATACCGGCCGGAGCAGCCCGCCCGCCTGCCCGCCGCCGCTCTCCCTCGCCCAGCGCACCCTCCGACAGACCCGATCGCCCGCCGCACGGAAGCCCGGACCAGGACGGGTGACCCGCCTATCGCCCAAGGCGCCGCGCCCCACTGGGCCGTCCGCGACTACCGCAGCGCCACCGGCTCAGCTTCCGTCCCCGCCAGCGACACCTGCTACTTCGGCCTCCCCCGAGTCAGCGCCGCTGGCATCACCGCCCAGTCCGGTCAGGCCGGATGCGGTACTACTTCCTGGTCCCACACCGCCAGCGCCTACGGCACCTCCGCTGCCGCTGCCGCCGCAGCCCACAGCACCGCCCCGGCCCGTTGCCTCTCCCCGCCACCGGACGCGACGGAGCTGGTGGCCCTTCGGCCGCCGCCGCTGAGCCCGTTCGCAGCCGTGGGTCGGTCGAGGCCGGGATGGATCCCTGGCTGGCCGGGGAAGCCGATGCGGTGTATCGGCGGAGGGCACGGACTACCGTATCCATGCATGGGGGAGAACGAGATCTCGGGCGGTAGCTTCACCAATGTGGTGCAGGCCGGGGAAGTCCGCCAACTCACGTTTCATATCCCGGGACAGGCACCGGTCCCGCGGTTTCTCCGGGACCCGGCCAGCTGGCCGCTCGCCAGCGAGCTGGACGCGTTGTCGGCGGGTGTTCACCGGGCTCGCCCGGCTGCGGATGGCGGCAGGCTCCCGTCGTACGTGCCGAGGGACATAGACGCCGCTCTGCGTGAACGGATCACGCTCGGCGGCTTGGTCATCGTGCTCGGCGACTCCACGGCGGGCAAGACACGAGCAGCGCTGGAAGCGATACGTGCTGTGCTGCCGGGTCACCGGTTTCTGATGCCCCCCACCAGGACCAGCCTGAGAGACATACCGGAGGCGGTGGAACGCTCTCAGATCTCCGAAGTGGTGGTGTGGCTGGATGACCTGGAACGATTCCTGGTTCAGGACGGCCTGGAACCTGAGGTCCTCGCCGATCTGGTCCGCGTGGAGATTCCGATCGTGGCAACCATGCGCCTCAAGGCGTACGAGATATTCACCGGAGAACAGGATAGTGGAATCGGACCGCAGGTACTGCGGGCCGCCGAAATCATCGACCTGGACCGCCTCTGGAGCGACGCCGAATTATCCCGCGCGGCAGCATCCGAGGACCCTCGCATCCTCGACGCGCTGACACGCCACGGCCCCTTCGGAATAGCCGAATATCTCGCAGCCGGACCGACACTTCTCCGGGAGTGGCGACGAGCACGCCGCGCACATGGACACGCACGTGGTGCCGCCCTGGTCGCAGCAGCCGTTGATCTCGCACGCACAGGTCTGCGCGGTCCCTGGCCGCGCGCCTTGCTGACCGAGCTCCATGAGCACTACCTCGCCCAAGCCGGCGGCCCGGTGCTGCGCCCTGAATCCCTGGATGAGGCGTTTATCTGGGCCTCTCGTATTCGTGGCGGGGTCACGAGCCTCCTCCTTCCGGCGCCGTGCGAAATTCCGGTAGAAGAACGATGGGTGCCTTTCGACTACCTCACCGACCATACGGATGCACCGATTCCGGACCAGATCTGGGAAGCGTCTCTGGTCCACGCCGAAGACAGCGCAGACCTTGCCGCTGTTGGACAGAACGCCGTTACCACAGCGCCCCACATCGCTGAGCGGGCTTGGCGCACACTGGCAGCAAGCGGTCGCCCCAACAGCACATTCAACTTGGCCCTGTTGCTATACCGCCGTGGCGAGCTGACGGAGGCCCGTCGGCTGTGGATCATTGCTGCGACCGCCCACCACGGCCGAGCGGCCCTTCGACTCGCGCTGATGACCGCCCGAAGCGGCGAGATGGCGGAGAGCCGGGACTGGTGCACGCGTGCCATCGCGTACGGCCCTGCGGAGGTCTCCGAACGGGCGACGCGGCTGCGTGACGCCCTGGACGCGAAAGGCTAGGCAGATCCAGCGCACGCGGTCCGGCACACCGCAGTAGCTGCGACCGGCGCATCGTCGGGGACGACGTCGGGCTCGGGGAGCACTCGAAACGACAGTTCCCGTATCGCCTTCGTGTGCCACGCCACCGCAGCCGCGATGCCCGGATCCACCCGGGACGTCGGCGCGGCCTGGAGGTGCGCCTCGACCGCGAGTTGGTACCCGTCCGGCGGCGGGCGGCGCTCCACCGGAACGGCGGGCGCGGCCGGGGCCGGTACGGCGTCGGCGTGGTCGGGCATTTGGACCGCGCCGGGCGGCAGGATCCGTAGGCCGCTCACGACCTGAGCCCGCCGCCTGGTTGACGGCCGCGACGATCCGGGTCTGTTCCAGGCGGGCCTTCGTCGCCCAGGCCGACGACTCCGGGCGCACGGTGAGCCGGCCGGTGTCCCAGGGCGAATCCGACCGCCGTCTCGTGTCCGCCGGATTCTGGGGCTATGGCCGCCCACCGCTCCCGCAGCCGGGAGCTGTCACGTGCGTTTGTGGATGATGCTTGCCTTGAACCGGTCCGTGCTAGTGGCGCCCCAGTTCGCCAGGCAACCGCCGTACGAGCCGCCAGCCTGGTGTGTCTGACGGGGTGAACCGTCCGGGCGGGCCTGGTGCGGCGATATCGAGCCGATCGCGCCAGGAGCCTTGTTGTCCGCCCAGGCCTCCGTTTCCGCCCCGGGCACTCGGGATCTTCTGGCGCGACGGCCCGCCCGACGCAATCCGTATACATGTTCGATGGGTGGGGGATGTGGCCGCCGCAGCGAAAAGCGACGGCGGCGGTGCGTAGGAGATGTCCAGGATGCGTGTGCCCGGCGCGTTGACCGGGTGTCGTCTGTTCTCCGCCCAGCCGGTGGCGGCCCCGCGTGCGATATCCAGCGGGGCAGGGTCGCGCATGGCGGCCGGGCTGGAGGGCCTTGTACGTGAACGGGGAGGCAATATGAGCGTGTTGACCAGATACAGGACCCGGGTCGCGGTGGTGGTAGCGGCTCTGCTGCTGCCGGCCATGGCGCCGGCTGCCGCCGGGGCCGCAGACACCGGCGATGTGCTGTCCGTCAAGTCGGTCGTTGTGCCCGGCGTGACGCCGTCGGTGTCGCTGAAGGAGGCGCTCTCCTCCCAAGCGTGGCGGAACTGGCGGGCGGACGGCGGTGGTGACGGTGCCGCAGGCGGGGTCGTGGCCGCGGAGACTGTCGGCCCGGCCCGGACGGCCGGGCGGCTGGCGGAACGTCCGTCGGCCGTTCCGCCGTCGGACGGCGGGGGGATGTCGGCAGCTGCACCCAATCCGCCTGTCTATCCCGAGCCTCCGCGCACGATGACCCTGAAGGAGTGCCTGGACGGGCTGGCGACGCGTCCTTTCGTCATAAAGTCCAAGTTCGCCGCCTGCTCCGGGGCATCCTTTCACCAGGCGTGGCTGAGGAATGGGAAGCCTCAGGGAGAAAGCCGTTTCATCGTCGTGGCGATCGGCACGATGCCGAAGAACAGCCGGACGATCACCTACACCTATCACTACACGGACATGCTGACCACCGGCACGGCCCCGACCGCCGGATTCCTGATAACGACTCTTCCCCGGCATCCGCAGACCTGGCCGTCGACCGCCAAACGGCGGGAAGGCGGAACGGTGCCCAAGACGGGAGTCAGCTTCAACCAGCTCAAGATACTGAAGACCTTTCAGCACACCGTGACCGTCGACGCCGGGCAAGGCGACAAGAAAAAGAAGGACGACCGGGTCTTCAGCGTCTACGAACCCCTGATCAAGCTCACCCCGCCTCCCGGATACACCATGAACGGCGCCCGGGAAGGCAAGCTCTTCATGCTGCCCCCGCGCTGGGACGCCGCCACCTACCTGCACAACAAGAACGGCACCGCAGGCAAGCCCGCGACCAAGGGCGCCGCCGCCTTCGCCTACATCTCCATCCTCCGCTACAGCGCCAAAGCAGGCGCGGAAGAAAAAGCGGTCGCCGACCATATCCGTACCGCCTTCCAGCGGCCGGGGGCGACCAAGCCCGTCAACCCGAACAAGAGCGTCCCCGGCGGTGAAGCCGCAAGAGCTCTCACCCGCCTCTACCACGACGGAAAGCGACACAAACGCAACCGGGCAGCAGCGGTCAGGACCTGCGTCCACTACTGGGGGCCGAACTACACAGCAGGCGGCAAGGAATGCGACGAGTTCCCGTTCGCATCCACCTACCAGGGCGCAGCTCAGAAAACCGACGAGCCCAGCGCGCCCGCCGACAACTATTCGGCGCTTCCCCTGCCCAAGGCCGATAACAGCAAGGCGGGCAGTATGCTCGGCGCGTTCATGGACAGGTACCGGATCCTCGACGGCTTGACATCCAGTCCTGACACATCGGATGACGCCTACTTCGTCGTCATCTCCTGAACCCAGAACCACGCGTGCCCGGGCCAGTCTCGTCTGGCCCGGGCACGCTCAGCTCTCCGGCCAGAACTGCACCAGCCACCGCTCCACCCCTTCGGGAACCCCCAGCGCCGCCAGGCGCGCCACCTCGGCCCGCCCCGCGCACCGCACCCTCACCCGCCAGTGCACCCCCTCGCGGCCCAGCAGCACGGTCTCCTCGACCGGCCCCGTCACCCCCCACACGTCCAACTCCCCCGACAGCGAGTACAACCCGGTCTCCGCGACAACGTCCCACTCCCCCGGCACCTCCCCGGGCGGTTCGCCGTCCCACACCTCCACATCCATCACGGCCTCGTGCGTATGCCCGGCGCTCTCCAGATCGACCCGCCCCACGCGTCCGGCGACCACCGCCTCCCCCGCACTCCACCCATCAGGCCACCGCACCGGAACACCCTCGTCATACGCCTCCTGCAGACACAATCCGTAGTAATCCACCCTCGGCCGAACCCGCTGCTCCCGCACCTTCCGCACCACCGCGCACCACCCCTGGGCAACAGATCTACAGGACTACCGACTGTATGCCTCGTCACGCTCCGCGCCACCGGAACCGGCCACCCGGGGCAGAGCCCGGGGCCTTACGCCCAGACCTCGTCGAGCAGCGCGACAAGGGCATCGGCCGCGGGAGCCGAGGACGCCGGGTTCTGCCCGGTGATCAGGAAGCGGTCGGTCTCTCGGATTCGGGCTGGCCCCGAAGGCGGAGACCGGCATCGCATGGACGGCGGCGGCGCCGTATGGCTCCGGGCCGACCGTGCCCTCGACGAACTGTGCCCCGCCACCTGTGTTCCCAGGCAGCGGCTGCCCTCAGCTTCTTGTGCCACGTCATGGGAAGTACGCGGTCAGGGCGGTGGGATGAGCCGGACCGCGGTGACGGTGAGGGCGGCCTGGGCGACGTAGTAGACGACGAACACGTTCCGGATCGTCGCGGTGCGCCGGTCCCGTTCGCCTCTCATCGGCTCCGACCCGTGCCCGTACGGGTCCCGGCCCAGGGTCTGTTCCATCCGGGACCGGAACCCGGCCGGGTCGCTGACCTTCTTCAGCGTTTCCTCGGCGACGGGCGCGTACGCGATCTGGAACCGGCGGCTCACGCGGCTCCCTGCTCCCGCAGCTGCGCGAAGATCTCCTCGTCCTCGGGGAACGACGCCAGGTCGACGATCCACCGGCGCACCACGTTGTAGAGGTCGTCGACGTTCGCCGCGTCGATCTCCGCGTCGAACTGGGCCCGACGCTCCTCTGACAGAGCGGCGCGGATCCCGCCGATCGTGGCGGGCACCTCGACCCGTTCGCCGTCGTGCATCGTCCACCGCACATCGCCCTCGGCCATCACCGAACTCCCCTTGTCTGCTGCGGGACTGCCGTCCCCGTCACGGTAGCCAGAGCGGGAGACCAGCCGGTGCCGAACGGCCAGGACTTCACCCCCAGGAGGCCAGGCCCACGCAGCCGGACACGCCGCGACCACGCGGAACACTCTGCGCCGGCCGACTCCAGCCCGCCGACACCCGTCCGGTAGCCGTCCGACGAGGCGCGTCGCTCCGCCAGTGCGGCTGGCCCGGAAGCCGGAGCGACGGCCGCCGAGGCGGTGAGGCTGGTCCTCGCGGCCGCGGGCGCCAGGACGTGCAGGACGCGGACGTTCGCCTTCGGCACCTGCTCGTTGGCCGCCGCGATCAGCTTCGGGGCGCTCCAGCGCAGCTTGGTGCCGACGGCCGGTGCGTCGGGGGCGATGTCCAGGCGGCCGGTGTCCGCGTCGAACGCTACGGCCTTCACCCGCCCGGCGAGCTGGGGCACGGCCGTGGCGAGGATGGTGTCGAAGTGGGCGAGGACGCTTCCGCCGGCGGCCGGGGCGGCCAGGCCGCGTTCGGTCATCATCATGCTGATTGCCGCGTCGAGCCCGAGCGGCTCACGCCCGTCACGGGGTACGACCGTGGTGGTGCGCCGTTTCGGCTTCGTCTTCGTCGCGCGGCCAGCGCCGTTCTTCCTGGCGGCTTCCTGGGCGGCGAGGAGGGCCTGGCGGGCGAGGTCGACGCCGCTCGGCTCGCCGGTCATGCGGTTACCGCCCCGAGCTCGCCGTCCAGCGGGCGAGCGGCGAGTTCGGGCAGGCGCTGTGCCCGCGGCGCGGGCCGGATTGCCGGACGGCCCCGGCAACATCCACGCCCCTCTTGTCTCCCCAGCGGGGGGCATAGGGTCCGCCGCCCGGAATATCCCGCAGCGCGGCGCTTCAGCCGTAATCGCCGGGCCCAGAGGTCGGAGCTGGCCCCGGCGGGCCGCCCGAGGCCCGGGGCCGGGGTTCAGGGCGGGGTGAGGTCGTCGAGTTGCGCGGTGAGGGCGGGGTGGGTGGGGGTGAGGTGGGGGCGGGTTGCGGTCAGGGGGCCGAGCAGTTCGGCGGGGTCGTCGTGGGCGAGGGCCGCGCGGAGTTGGTTCAGCGGGGTGCGGGCGGCCAGCGGGAGGTCGGTGAGGACGCTGATCCGGGCGGCGAGAGTGCGCAGTTCGGTGGTGTGGTGGCGGGCCCAGGCGGCGGCGGTGCGGTCGGCGGCGCGGCGTCCTCGGACTGCCTGGACGCGCTGTTCGCCGGTGCTACCGGCGGGCCCGGGGCGGCCGCGGAGGTAGCGGCGTTCGGCGGCCTGGCGGCTGGCGACGCCGAGGGGGTGGGCGAGGTCCGTCCAGCTGGCGCCCGCGCCGCGGGCGGTCTCGATCAGACCGGTCTCCCATCCGGCGAGCTGCTCGCGGACCTGCCGCAGCAGCAGGAGGGAGGCCAGGGCCTCCTGCGGGCCGATGGGCCCCTCGGGGCGGGCGGGGGTGTCGTCGCGTGCGGTGCGCAGGGCTTCTTCCACGGCCTGGAGGGCTGCCGCGGCCATGAGGAACGATGCGGGTCCCTGTCCGTCCGGAGGGTCCGGTTGCGGCTGGTCGCCGAGGGGCACGGGACCACCTCCTCTCAGTGTCATCGTCTGGATGACGCCGGTGTTTGTCATCCATTGGATGACATGTTACAACGGTGGCGTGAGGCGCATTGGCAGCAAATCTGCCCGACCCTCTGGAGGTGTTCTCATGTTGATGCGCACTGACCCCTTCCGCGAGCTCGACCGGCTCACCCAGCAGCTGATGGGCCCCGGCCCCGGCACCTGGTCCCGGCCCTCCGCGATGCCGATGGACGCCTACCGCGAGGGCGACCGGTACGTGGTGGCGTTCGACCTCCCCGGCGTCACCGCGGACGCGATCGACATCGACGTCGAGCGGAACATGCTGACCGTCCGGGCCGAACGCCGCCCCGCGGTGAAGGCCGACGACGTGCAGATGGAGCTGTCGGAACGGCCGCTGGGTGTCTTCTCCCGGCAGATCGTGCTCGCCGACACCCTCGATACCGAGCACATCGACGCCGACTACGACGCCGGTGTGCTGACCCTGCGGATCCCTATCGCAGAGCGTGCCAAGCCCCGCAAGATCGCCGTCGGCGCCGGACCGGGCCGCGAGGAGATCACCGGCTGAACCCGGCCCGGCACGGGCCGAACACGGCGGAGGACGGGTCCCGATCTCCCCTCTCACCCCGTCCTCCGCCCCCTTCGCGCGAAGGAGGTGGCCGAGGTGACCGTTCGAGGGGAAGCGTTCCTCGACCGGGTGAAAGAACGCGGCCGGTACCCCACGCGGCAGGAGGCCGAGCGCGCGGCCCGCGTCGTCCTCGCCCTGCTCGGCGCCCACCTCGCCGGGCGGGTCCGCGCGGAACCGGCGGCACGCCTGCCGCAGGAGTTCGCCCCGGCCCTCCTGAACCCGCTCCACAGCGCGGAACCCCTGAACCCGGAGCGGTTCATCCGGGCGACCGCGGCCTGGATCGAGGGCGCGAGCGAGCGGACCGTCCCCCGGGACGTCGGCGCCGTCCTGTCCACCGCCGCCGACGCCGCGGGCGAGAACCTCCCCGACGAGATCCTGCTCCATCTCCCCTGAGGCTACGACCTCCTCCTCGGCCACCCCCCTGCCCACCACCTGACACACCCACGCCGGTGACCGGCCGACGGTCACCCAGACCCTCCGGTGACAGAAAGGCAACCGAGCCATGTACCACGGCGCACCGAACCAGCCCCAGCCCTACGGGAAGGCGTACGAGCAACTGCTGGAACGGGTCCGCTACGACGGCGCCTACCCCACCCGCGAGCGCGCCGAGGAAGCAGTCCGTCTCGTCCTCGCCGGTCTCGGCCGCCAGCTCACCGGCCAGGAACGCGCCGACCTCGCCGCCGCCCTCCCCCTCGAAGCCGCACGCATCCTCACCACCCAAATCCCCCACCGCGCGCCCCTGACCGGCTGGGAATTCGTCAAAGACCTCGCCACCCGCTCCAACGCCTCCCTGGGCACCACCCGCTGGGACACCGGCGCCGTCCTCCACGCCGTCGCCGCCCACACCGGCCCCCACCTCCTCACCCGCATCCTCCAACAACTCCCCACCGGCTACGCCCTCCTCTTCGGCCGCGCCGAACTCACTCCCGCCGCATAGCTGCCGGCGCCCCGGGGGCGGGGCCGGGCCCGCCCCCGGGTACCGACGGCTCGACAGGGGTGGGCCCGCGCGCGAGCGGCCTGTGGACAAGCGCAGGCCGACGGCCGGTGCGAGGCTAGGATGCGCTCAGCCGGAGCCCGGCTGTGGCGCAAAGGGGGTAGGCGGTGTCCGTACTCGGCGGGGTTCTCCTGGTGGTGATCGTCGCCGGGGTTGCGGCGGTCGCGTGGCTGCTGACCGAAAAGCTGCCGAGCGTCCGCTGGTTCAGCCGCAGTGGCCGCATATGTCCCAACTGTGGCTTCTGGCGGGTGCGGACGGTCGTCAGCGACAACCGGCTGAACGGAATGCTGGAGTGCCGCTCCTGCAACCGGGTGTGGGACCCGGCAGAGCACCGCCGCTGAGGCAACGCCCGGCGCCGCACCCCCACCCTCCGCGGCACATACCGGTATCGCCCCCGACCGGCCCCGTAACCCTCTCGGCGGGACAGCGACCCCACGACAGCACGGTGCGGGCATGTGCACACTTCCGTACAGTGGTGTGCATGACGGAGACGACGTACTCGATCGTGGAAGCCCGCGCCCGCCTCGGGGCCATTGCCCGTGGGGTCAGCGCCACCCGGGAACCGGTCGCTATCACCGACCACGGCCAGACCGTCGCCATACTCGTCAGCCCCGCCGACGCCCTCGAGCTCCAGGAGCTCCGCGCCCTGGCCGCCTACCGCGAGCGCCAAGCCCGTGGCGAGAACGCCGCCGTCCCGCACGACGAGGCGTACCGCCGCGTCTTCGGGGACGACGCGTGAGCTACGAGGTCATCTGGGAACCCGAAGCCCTCGCCCAGGCGGAGCGGTTCGCCAAGGACGACCCCGGCGGGGTACGGCAGGTGTTCGCAGCCGTCGACCGCCTCGCCAACAACCCCCGCCCCGACGGAGCGTTCGGCAGCGCCGACGTCCTGCGCATCCACGTCGGGATCTACCGCGTGATGTACGAGATCAACGACCAGCAGATCCACGTCAACGTGATCCACCTCGGCCGCGTGCGCTGAGCCTCGCCCCCCCATGCGCCGTCACGACGGCGGCTCATGCCACTTCACCGGCTACCTGCCGGTGGCGCGGTGCGGGGGCACGGTTATCCCGGCGCGTGCCCGGCGCAGGGCAGCGGCCTCTGTCACCGCGGCCTGGCGGCGGCGCTCGGTGTGGGCCTGCGCGATCGGGGCCGGCGCATCGTCCGCGACGACGTCAGTCTCGCGGAATGCCGGGCGCGACAGCTCGCGCATCGCCTTCGTCTGCCGTTCCACCGCTTCCGTGACGGCCACGTCCACTCGGGAGGTCCGGGCACCCTGGCGGTGCGCCTCGAATGCGCAGCGGTATCCGTCCTGCGGCGACCGGCGCTCGCTGAGACGGCGGGCAAGGCGGGCTGGCCGGGGCCGGAGCGACGTCGGCCACGACCGTGGGGGCTGACCCCACGGGCGCGGACGCCAGGACGGGCATGGTCTGGACGCTCGCGCCCGGTACCCGCTCGTTGACTGCCACGATCAGCTTCGGGGCGCTCCAGCGCAGCTTCGTGCCGACGGGCGGGGCGTCGGGAACGACGTCCAGGCGGCCGGTGTCCGCGTCGAACGCCGTCGCCTGCACGCGTCCGGCGAGCTCGGGCGCGGCCGCGGCGAGGATGTCGTCGAAGTGGGCGAGGACACTTCCGCTGGCGGCCGGGGCCACCAGGCCGCGCTCGGTCGTCATCATCCCGATCGCCGCACCGAGCCCGAGCGGCTCGCGCCCGTCGCGCCGTAGGACGGTGGTGGGGGTATGACACCTGCTCGGCGGGGCAGACGGGATACGTCCCGCCCGGGACGCGAGCGGATGGCACCGGAGCGGGCAACTGGGCAGGCGGTACGCGTACCCCGTGCGCCGGCCTATCCGGTCCACGGGACGACAGCGGAGGTACGGCAGTGATGGTGCGGAGTGTGGGTGTGGAGGAGGAGCTCCTCCTGGTGGACGCGGTCAGCGGTGAGCCGCGTGCGCTGGCCACCGCGGTGCTTGCCGCGGCGGCGCGGGAGAGATCCGAGGGCGAGGAGGTCTTCGAGGCCGAGCTGCACCGGCAGCAGGTGGAGTTCGCCACGAGCCCGTGCACCGCCATGGGGGAGCTCGCGGAGGAGATCCGGCACTGCCGCGGCGAGGCGGCCCGGCATGCCGAGAAGCTGGGGGCGACGGTGGTGGCGCTGGGAACCTCACCGCTCTCCGTCAGCCCGTCCCTGGGATTCGGCGAGCGTCATCGCTGGCTGGAGGAGCACTTCGGGCTGACCACCCAGGAACAGCTGACCTGTGGCTGCCATGTGCATGTGGCGGTCGACTCCGACGAGGAGGGAGTCGCGGTCCTCGACCGGATCCGTCCCTGGCTGGCTGTTCTTCTCGCGCTCAGTGCGAACTCCCCCTTCTGGCAGGGCGAGGACAGCGGCTACAGCAGCTACCGCAGCCGGGTGTGGGGCCGGTGGCCCTCCGCCGGGCCGGTCGAGCCCTTCGGGACCGCCGACCGGTACCACGCCCAGGTGGCCGACATGATCGGCACCGGGACACTGCTGGACGAGGGGATGGTCTATTTCGACGCCCGTCTGTCCGCGGCCTACCCCACGGTCGAGATCCGGATCGCGGACGTCCCCCTCGACTCCGCCACCACCGTACTGATCGCCACTCTCGCCCGCGGACTCGTCGAGACCGCGGCACGTGCCTGGAAGGCCGGACAACCGCCTTCCCAGCACCGGGTGGAACTGCTGCGCCTCGCCTCGTGGCGGGCCGCCCGCTCCGGGCTGGAGGACCGACTGCTCCACCCGGCGACCATGCGTCCCGCACCCGCCGAGACAGTGCTACGGGCGCTCTTCGACCATGTCCGCGACGCCCTGGACGACCACGGCGACCTCCTCCGCGCCCAGGAGACCCTGGCCACGGTGCTCCGTACGGGCAGCGGCGCCCGGGCCCAGCGCGACCTTCTCGCCCGCAGCGACGGCGACCTGGCAGCAATGGTCGCCGCGTGCGCCCGCCGTACCTGCCCGGACCCGAACGCCGGAACGTAGAACGCCCTACACCCGCCGCTCCACTGCCGGGCAGCCCCTGGCACGCCGGACGCCGCGCCCGGCACCCGCTCGTTGATCGCCGAAATCAGTTTCGACGCACTCCAGCCCGCCTCCGTGTCGTACTCAGGAGTGTCGGGGGACGACGCCCAGGTGGCCCGTGCCCGCGGCGCACTTCACCACCTTGATGTGCCCGGCAAGTTCGGGCGCGGCCGCAGCGAGGACGGATCCGCTGGCGCCTCCAACGAGTCGTTCGGGGGCTGGACGAGACTTTTACCGACCCGAGGCTCTGCGCCGCGTTCGTCGACCGGCTCACCTTCAACGGCACCATCATCGAGACCGGCACCGACTCCTACCGCCTCGCCTCCACCCGGGCACGAGCCGAGGAGCCGGTCAAGGCCAGCTGAACCATCCGAGTCCGCCCCGCCGCAGGCGGGGCGGACTCACAGCCAGGGCACCTGGACCGGCCGTGAGATCCTCTCCGTCATGTTTGAGAGCGAGCGCAGCTGGCGGGCGATAGCAGGCGTCGAGGCTCACGTTCACGACTTTTTTACCGGCCATGCGATCACGGTCAGCGACCACGACATGGGGCCTGGACGAAGGGAAGCGGTTCCCGACCTGAGGATCCTCACCGTCAGTCCAGGACCGCGCGCCGACAGCTGGGCCTACATCACCGCCGGCTGCTGGTCCACGGTCGAGACGGACAGCCACGGCCACGGCCACGAGTTCGTCCTCACCGCTCCAGTCCGCGACGAACGCTTCGCTGAGCTCCTGGCCATGACCGCCTACTACCACGCCGATCACCACCTCGATCTCGAGCACAGCCTGCCCATCGGGGAGCCGTGGCTGCCCGGATCCCACTGCGACCACCTGCTGATCAGCCTGCCCTACCTCCATGGCCCTGACCTGGAGCACTGCCCGCTGCCGGACGGCCATGCCCGCATCCTCTGGGCCCTGCCGGTCACCGCAGCCGAGATGGCATACCGCCGCGAGCACGGCTACGAAGCCCTTGAACAGCTCTTCGACAAGCACGCGATCGTCCCCACCGATCCAAAGCGTCCATCCGTCGCCTGAACCTCGCGGGCACGGTCCGGGCACAAGCGACAGCCGGGGAGTCCTCCAGCGCCGTCAAACGCGTCGACAAGTTGAGGCCCAGTGGAACGGGTGCGGCGCCGGGCGGCAGGATGCGCAGGAACTTCACGACGGTGCGGCCCGCCGCCTGGTTGGCGGCCGCGATGACGCGGGTCTGCTCCAGGCGCGCCTTCGTCGCCCACGCCGACGACTCCGGGCACACGGTGAGCCGACCGGAGTCCGGGTCGTACGCCACGGCGGCGACGTGCCCGGTGAGCTCGGGGGCGATGGCCGCCCACCACTCCCGCAGCGACGCGCCCGCGGCCGGGAGCTCCCACGCACGATCGGTGACCAGGGCGCCGAGCGCGGCGCCGAGGCCGACCGGCTCGCGCCCGTCCCGGCGCACCGTCCGGCCGGGCGCGGCTTCGACTTCGCCGTACGGCCGCCACCGTTGCTACGAGCCTGCTCCATCGCGGCCCGCAGCGCGACCTTCGCCAGGTCGACGCCGGACATCTCGCCGCCGCTCACGCCTGCCCCCAGGTGGAGTAGCCGAGGTTCAGGTGCCCGAGGCCGGACAGGCGCTGCACCTGGGAAACGAACGCCCGGGTGAACAGGCGCTGCGCCGACAGTTCGCCGTACCGGTCGATGTGGTCGAAGACGAGCTGGTGGTCGGCGGCGGCGCGGTTACGCCCGTCCAGGACCTGCTCGCGGGTCAGGTCCTCGAGGACAAGCTCCTGGCCGTCCTCGACGTCGGGGAACTCCGGCTCCGGAGCGGGGGCGACAACTCCGGTCCGCCGCGCTGCGGGCCCTGCGCCAACGCCATCCACAGATCGACACCGCGAGCGGGACTACCGCGAAGCCGCCCTCCCTGGCGCCCAGGCCGCGCTCACCATCACCGCCGTCCGGCTGATCAGCCTTTTAACCGTTGTGTGGAGGGGATGACTTGAAGCGGCGGTACTGGGTCGACGTGTGGCTGCTGTGGCGCGCGCGTACGTCGACTTCCGCACCGTCCGCTGGCGCTTGCCGTTGCCTGTTTCGAACAAGCGCCCTTTCTTGTGGCAGCGTTTCAGCCCTTACCCGAAGCGTTTGAGTCAGGCCGTGCCATGCGGCCCGTCAGGGTGCTACTACCTGGTCAGACTACGCAGCGAATCCGATTGATCACTTAATCTGTGGGGGACGTGTGGCTCGTAACGACTTGATGACCGCTCTTCTTGACACCCGGCGGGCGCTGGAGGAACAGGTCACCGCGCTGGGGGAGCGTGTGGAAACCTCGCGCCGTGAGATCACCGACTCGGTTACCGTGCAGGTGTCCGAGCTCCGTGCCGACAACCGGGAGACACGCAACCGCGTCAACACCGCGGCCACATCGCTCTCGGAGATCAACAAGTCGCTTCCCGGGCTACGCCAGGACGTGGCCGAACTGGTACGCACGGTCCATGAACTGCGCACTACGGTAGGCGATCTCTTCGCCCGCCTGCCGGAGTCTGCTGCCATCGACGAGAACCCGGTCCAGGAGCACGCACTGCCCTCGGCGCAGCCGGAGCACGGATGGGACACGCCTTCTGGCGCCGCTCTTCCCGGGGAACCGGACACCGCAGCGCCAGTGAGTGAGGAGGCCGAAGCGGACGGTGCGGCGGTTGCGCCGTCCGGCGGGCCCGAGGCTGAGAGCGGGGGCGGTGCCGTCATCAGTCGGCAGGCTGTCAGCGAGGAAGTCGCCAACCTCCCGTCCACAGAGAAAGACTCTGAGCAGCCCGGTCTCACCGCGTCGCAGAGGGAACTGGGCGCACATGATGTCGTGCTCGGCATGGCGGCTACCGTCGGCACGGTGCACCTGATCTGCCACCGTGACCTGTGGGACTTCATCGAGGAACATGCCGCGGATGTTCCTCACTTCCGAGCCCCGGCGACTCCGTCCGAGGAAGGAAACGACCGGTTGCGGATCACCATGTCCGGCCGTTCCGTCATCGGCGTGCTGATCGCGATGAAAAGCATCCGGCCCAGGACTGCGGAGTACGGCAAGGACGACGGCGCATGGGTCCTGTCGGGTGCCGTGTATGAGCGGTTGGCACATGATCTCGAAACCACCAGCCGAAACGGCACCGAGCCCCTGACCGTAACCTTCGACGACGGCGTCGGCTCCGCACTCCAGTGACCGGGCCGTGCAGGCCTCCTGCCCGAAACCGCAAGCAGGCGGGAGGTCCGGCCCGGGATGGGATGGCGCTCTCGCCGTGGACTGGGCCATCGGCTACCGTGGCACTGACGCGACTCCGCGAGGTGCACCTTCGGAGAAGCGGCTCCCACCCCGGACCGGAATTCCGGAATGGGAGCCACACGGAACAGGGTTTTCGGCCTGAGCCTCATACATCGGGGCTCAGGTCGGCCCTATCGCTTCAGCCACCTCCCCAGTACCCGCGCGGCCCGGACCAGAAGGTCCTCGCAGCGCTGCCGGAGTGTCGGCTTCCGCTTCCCGTGACGCCCCATGGGCGCCTCCCCTCAGAACCGGCCGCCGGATTCCCGGCCGACGACCGCCTTCGGGTTCGGGCCGGGCCCCGAAGGCGGGGGCCCGGAACGTCCGTTGAGGGGAGGCGCACCGCAGTGCGCACCGGCACCCTACCGGCCCCGCACCCTGGGCTTCTGGCGGTTCGTCAACGCGGCCGAAAGCCGGTCACTCGTACGGGCAACAGGGGCCGCCGCCCTGGCGGAATCCCGCAGACAGGGCCGGGATCACGACAATGCCTGCGAAGGCGCCGCCGACGGGCCAGGCCACCGGGGATCCTTTCGGGTATGGAGGACTTCGAGTTCGATTGCGGGTCGTGCTGGGAGACGAACTTTGTTCAGGGCCGGCCGAAGGGGTTCTGGACGACGACGCACTACGAGTTGCCCGGCGAGTGGACGTGCTGGTCCTGCGGAGAGGTGAACCTCACCCCGGACGAGTGACCGGCCGGACCACGGCCCAACAGGTCGCCACAGGCCCAGTCAGATCCAGAGAAGCCTGGCGTGCGCGTCGCCGGTACGGCGCGCAGGCCCGTGTGCCGCACCGGTGCTCGTCCGCGCCCCGTACCGTGGCCGTATCGACATCATGATCATCGCCATCACCTACGCCCTCCCCAGAGTTACGGATCCACCGCGCCCGGCGGCAGATCCGAGTTGGTGTACACCGCCTTGCGCCACGCCAGCGGCACGAGCTTGTCGTCCACCTCGCGCGGCAGCAGCGGCTTGACGCCCACCTTGCGCCGGGCCAGCGCCGGGAGGGCGCGCACCCCGGCCAGGACCCGCTTCCCGGCGCTCGCCGCGGACAGCGCCTTCGACTCGCCGAGCAGCGCGAGGAACGGCTTCACCGTGTTGTACCGAGTGGCGAGCGCGGCCCGCATCGCGGTCTCCGCCGCGTTCTCGTCCTGCGGCACCAGCGACACGACCGTGGCGGCCGCGCTCAACGCGGCCGACCGCGGCGCGACTTCCTCTCGGCCGCCGCCCACAGCGCCGCGACGTCCAGGTCCGCGCCGTGTTCCTCGACCAGTTCCAGCTCCTCGAACAGCACCTTCGCCGCTCGCGGGACCGTCCTGGACGCCCTCTCCAGCTGCGGCAGCGTGGAGAGCCGCTCTCTGTCCGTGGCACGCTTCGCGGTGCTGATCAGCCGGGTGGCCATGAGGACCTGGAACAGGTGCAGGGCCTCGTCGATCGCCTTCGCCTCCAGGTGCCGCATCACCGCGGTAAGCATCGCCGTACGCTTCGGCTCGGCCACCCTCTCCAGTAACGGCGCCTTCGACCCCAGCGCGTACCGCGCCAGCGCCGCCAGCCGGTTCGGCGGAATCCGCGACAGCTTCAGCTTCCCCAGCTGGACGCCGAGATCTCGTCCACCCGCTCCAGGGAGCGGGCGAACGCCGTGCCCGTCGTCCGCGTCGGCAGCGGGCGCATCCGCTCCAGCTCCGCGAACCGCCCGCCCTCCGGCGTCCTCAGCAGCGCCACCAGGCCGCGTCCTCGGCGAGGATGCGGCCCATGCACGATCAAGGAGTGCTGCTGGCGATCAAGTCCTGGAGTTGGTGAGCGAGGCGGGGGCTGGGTTGCGGTACGGGGCCGAGTCCGTCGATCTGGCCGACGTCGAGGCTCTGGATGGCGTCGCGGACGGCTTTCTCAGGGATGGCGGCGCTGTGCTCGGGGATGGCGACGTCCATCCGGATGGTGACGTTGACGAGGAGGTAGTTGGGTTTGAGGAGTTGGTGGGTGACGGGCCGGTATTGGCAGGGTTCGTTGTCCAGGGCGGCGCTTTGCCTGACCCAGAACTCGGCGTCTTTGATGTCGCCGCGGCGTAGGTGGAGGAGGTAGAGGCAGACGGCGGCGCTGGGGTTTCCGGCGCCGGCTGCGAACTGCCACCAGAACTGGGCGCCTTCCTCGATGCCCGCGAGGACGAGGAGGCAGGCGAAGGCGAGGGCACCGCCGGGGTCGCGGGTGGTGTCGAAGCGTGCGATGCGGCGGGCGGCGTCGGCGTCGTGGATGATGCCTTGGCACAGGGCTCGGAGGTCGTGTGCGGCGCGGTCGTGTAGGGGTGGGGGGCCGGCCGGCCGGGCGGCGAACGCGCCCGGGACGGTCAGCATTGTGTGCAGGTCGTTCAGCTTCTCGGTGATGCGGCGCCGCGAATCCGCGAGGTGGGCCGGGGTGTAGCGGCCATCGAAGACCCGCGCGCGGGCGAGGGCTTCGTCGAGGTTGCGCGGTTCGCGGCGCACGGGTCTGTCACTCCTCATCAGGGTCGGTGAGGTTGCCGATCGGGAGGCCCAGGTCGGCGGCGAGCCTGCGTCTGGCGGAGCGGCGGGTGGAGCGGACGGTGCTCTTCTGCATTCCCATGACCCGGGCGATGGTCTCCGTGTCGAAGTCGAGGGCGTACTGGAGGACTATGACATCAAACTGACGCTCCGGTAAGCGGGCTATTGCCGCAAACAGCCTCATGCTGTCGGCGAGTTCCGTAACCTGCCCCTCGAAGGCTGCGAGGTCGTACTCGGCGCGGAACTGGGTACGGAAGTCGTCGAGGATCGGCGAGGTGGCTGCCTTGATGGCGCGCTCGAACGCGAGGGTCTCGGTGGCCGCAGAGGCTGCGCGGCCCTGGAGGGCGAGTTCGTCGGCGACGCGGGTCTTGAGCAGGGCCCAGGCGTAGGCGGCGGGGTTCTCCTCGGTCATGAGGTGGTCCCACATGACGGCGAGTACGACGAAGGTGTTGTCGACGAGGATGTGGGCCGCTTCCTCGTTGCCGAGTTGGACGGTGGCGTACTCGAGGTAGGGCCTGTGGTACTGCGCGTGCAGGGCCCAGAACGCCGGAGGCATCGGATCGTCGGCGTGTACGGAGGATGCGGGGCGGGAGGTGGGCTGGGAGGTCATCGTCGACCTCCGCGGTCGTGGTTGGGGTGGGAGGTGGGCGCGGAGCACTGATGCTCCATCAGCGAGGTTGTTCCGGCCCGGACTCCTGCGGACAGCAGGCGTCGCAGCGCTATTCGCACGTCGGGGGCGAACGCGCGTGCGCAGGCGATCGAGGCCAGCACGAGGCTGGCGACGTCGTGGGTCAAGGTGGTGTAGGCCTTTCAGGTTCTACGGGCCCGGGGGCGTGCCTGAGCCTCCCCTAGTCAGGCGGGTCGGGACCTGGAGCGTCGTTGCTCTTGCCGATCAGGAAACCGCTTCCAGGGCCCGGAACGTGCAGAGCTCTGACCACCAAAAATTAACGGAAGGTAACTTTCGCATCACACAAAATCTCGCACAGGGGTTCACTCGTACACCCGGGTCGCGACGCATAGCCTTGCCGCATGCCGGTTGACCTGCGCGGCTCACGACTCGGGCGGCCCTCAACTAGAGCAACGCGTCAACGTTAAGTGATCATTCAATCACTCTACGTGTGATGCACATCACCTCAAGCCCACCCAATACGCGCCCCAAACGCGCCCCCAAGAAGCGATCGCGCCCCACCTCGAAGGCGAGCGGCTCACTACCGGCGACGTGGTGGCCGACGAGCGTCACGACAGGCCCGGCGGAGGCCGCGTACCTCGCGCCGCCACCAACCGGCGAGCGGTGCCCCGGTGGGGTGGGCGACAGGGTGCCGCGAGTGAATGCCGATGGCAGAGCGTTACAAGCGTGGCGTGGGGGGTTATGGGCGCTGCTGCGTGCCGGTGCGGATCCGCTGCGCTGGCTCAGCCGCGAAGGAGTCAGTTTTGCTGCGTCGTCGTATCACCGCCGCCGTCGGGGTTCTGACGTCGGCAGGAGCTCTGGTCCTCGGGATGACCGGCCCTGCGCATGCCGCTCAGGGCGACATTCGCAACAGCGGGTGGCACGAGATCAACCCCAGCGGTTGTGTCGAGGTACCCCGCCAGGACAACCAGTTCGTGGTGCACAACTACACCAACGAGTACGCGCTCGTGTACCAGACGGCCGACTGCAAGGGGCCGGTCATCGAGGTGATCCCGCCAGGGGGCTCCTCCACCGACACGTCGAGGTTCCTCGGCCGTGCCGTCTTCCTGAAGTGACCTCTTGGCGCGCTGGCCTCGCTTCCGCGAGCGCCGCCCGCACCAGACCGTAGTACTCGGCCGCCGGCCGCGCCTTCCAGTTCGGCCGGCTCGCCCACGTCACGGTCTACACATCCCTGAGGAACCAGGTCGGCCGCTCGCACAGGACAACCATCCGGCATCGACCGCTGCCTCCCGCCGGTCGGCCGCGGTGCGACACCCACAGCGTCGGGCTCCTGCTCGAACAGCACGACAGCGGTCCCGGCCGGGCCGTCCGCGCGGCGCAGGGGGCCTCCGGACTGGCCCGAGGGCCGCTCCGGCAGAGCCCGGTCCGCCATCCGCTCCGATTCAACGCCTTCGACCGACGGACCCTGCTCGCACCCGATCGCCGACGCCTCCCGCATCGACAGCTTCCTCACCCGCCCCCCTGGCCCCTGGCTCCTCGCGCGCTCCTGCCCAGCGGTGCCGTCTGGCGGCCGCGGCCGCCGTGCCGGCGCGCTGCGCAGCATGCCCTGTCGGCCCGGCGCAGAGGGTCGAGGCGTGTGTATCGCCCGCCGGACCGGGGGCGTGAGCGGACCGCTGTACCGGTGCTCCGTACCGCAGACCTTGTTGATGGGCAGGTCCATGCCATTCGGGTTGGGGTACGCGTGGGTAGGCCGTCTCGGTAGCCGGTCGCAGGAGCGCACCGGGCCCCGTCTGCAACGGACGGGGCCGTAGCGGCACGGCGACACCGCGGGACCGGGACCGGCTGCCAGGCCGTCCACCAGGTCCGGCCCGCCCGCGCCCGTCGTCGTCTCGGCCAGCGCAGCTTCGTGCCGACGGCCGGGGCGTCGGGAACGACGTCCAGGCGGCCGGTGTCCGCGTCGCACGCCGTCGCCTGCACGCGTCCTGCCAGCTCGGGCGCGGCCCTGGCGAGGATGTCGTCGAAGTGGGCGAGGACGCTGCCGCCGACGGCCGGGGCGACCAGGCCGCGCTCGGTCATCATCATGCTGATTGCCACCGAGCCCGAGCGGCTCGCGCCCGTCCCGCCGTACGACCGTGCCGGTCCGGCGCTAGGGAGCGGTGATCATCCCGCCACCCTGGACCAGATCACCTGTGGACAGATTCTTGAACCCGGCGGCAGAGGCGGTTCCTCCCGTCAGACGCGCAGGAATCTTGAACCGCGTCCCGTGCGACGGGATGGCGGGGACGGGCGCCGTGCGCCGCACGCTGGTACGGACAGAGGTCTTCACACCTGCTACAGGTGTGGAATCCGGGCGCGGCGTGACGGCGCCCGGACGCTGTCGCGGGAGCATCCCGCGCATGTGGGCGGTGGAGAGAACGCTCGGCTGCAAAGCCCTTACCGCCCGCTCCACCGCCATGGTCTACCTCGCGATCACCAACCTCATGACCGCGGCCTCCAGCACAAACCGACACGGAGAGAGGCCTGAACGACCATCAAGGGCTCACCACGAGGTGAGTCGTTGGGAGAAATGCTCTTAAAGTCTCTCATGGTTAGGTCCCGTTGCTGGTCTAACTTCGCCGGGGCCGCTGGGGGGCCTATCGCCGTCCCGCCTTAGCAATGCAGAACATGGACGGCATACACAGATAAGGGTTAGTAAGGCTGCTGCAGAGACGGTGAGCTGAACGACCGCCATGGGGAGTGCAGTATCCTCGCCAGCAATCCCCACGATTGGGGATACGATTGCGCCGAGAAGATACTGGGCGCTCCCGAGGAGCGCGGAAGCCGAACCTGCGTGTCCGGCAGAATCGGCCAGAGCCAGCGCGTTGGCATTGGGGAAGATAAGACCCATGGAAGCCATGAGCAATACCATGGCACATGCAGTAGGTACTAGACCCATCGCCTCGATGCCATACATGGCCATACCGAACAGGGCCGCCGAGCTCAGGAGCGCGGCGACGATGCCGGCCAGTAGAACGCGGTCAAGTGACCAGCGGCGAATCAAAACTCTTCCGTTCAATTGACCTGCCGCAACCAGGCCCAGGGAGCTGATCCCGAACATCAGGCTGTATGTCTGGGCTGAGGCGCCGAAAATCTCCTGGTAGACGAAGGAAGAAGCCGCGACACACGCGAAAAGCGCAGAGAACGCGAGTCCGTTCGTCAGCACGTAGCCGACGTAGGATCGGTTGCTGAGCAGCTCGCCAGTTGTACGGAACCAGCCGGAATTCGATCGGCCGGAGGCGGACTTCCCAGGAGATGTCTCCCTCAGCCACTTCCATACACCGAGGGTGAGAAGTAGTCCAAGGACAGCCAGTGCAATGAAAATGCCGCGCCAGTCAGTTCCGCGAAGGATCTGACCTCCGAGTACCGGTGCGCCAATCGTTGCGGCGCCCGAGGCCAGCATGAGGGCTGAGAAGAACCGGGCCATCGCGGCTCCCTCGAACAGGTCACACACGATAGCGCGTGACAGCACGATACCTGAGGAACCAGCGAGCCCCTGGATCAATCGCCATGCGACTAAGGTCTCGATGGAGTTCGTCATCGCGCACGCTGCAGTGGCCAGTGTGAAGACGAGCATTCCTATGATGAGGGGTCGCCTACGGCCCCAACGGTCACTTAGCGGACCGACCAGGAGTTGCCCCACAGCTAAGCCGACCACGCAAGCGGACAGGGTGAGCTGAACGGATGAAGCTGGTGTTGAAAGGGCCCGGCTGACTTCGGGGAGAGCCGGAATATACATGTCCATGGATAGCGGCGGGAGCGCTGCTAGGCCACCCAACACGACAACGATGCGCCTGCGTTTGCCCTGCGGTATGGCATGCCTCTCCGGTTCAGGAAGCATGCGGATCTCCGGCACACGGCCTTCAGTCATGCGCCCGACCCTCTGGGGTTCCGGAAACTTTTCGGAAGACCGGAACCTCTCTCACCTCGCGCAGATACGGGGTTCCCTCCGTGTAGCCGGTGCCCGACCGATCACCTAACATCCGGACGGCAAGTCGATAGTGAGTATTACGCCATCGGCGCATTGTCGATGCGAAGAGCTCGAGCGCATCCATAACTAGGTGTCGACTATTAGCATCGGGGCAAGCTTGCGCAGCGAACCGGCCATAGGCATCGTCCAGGGAAACTTGCCCCTCAAGGATCCGCTGCCTGATGTCGGGAACTGAATAGTAGGCAGGAGAGTCTCGGCGCTCTTCACTCGGGGAGCAGCAAAGAGATTCCATGAGTTTATAGTTCTGCGACTGGATGGCGCTTGCACCCTCTGTGAAATCCCGGAAAGTTCGGAAGGATTCCACCTGCATTGTCACCAGTAATGAAAATAAGGGCGCCGACTCGCTCAGGGATCGCTCGGCCAGGAGGATAGCCTCTGTAGCCCTCTCAGCCTCGCTGCGCGTTAAGCGCAAGATTGCGATCTTTATTTGACTGGCCATCAAGGCAAAAGTTACCTCGAACATCTGCAGTACGCGAATAAATAAGTATTCGTCGTGTGACGTGTAGACCGGCAGCATGCTGGACGCAACTTCTACGCCTGGTCCTGCGTCTTTTTGGGCTACGGCTTCCAGCAATGTTCGTACTCTGCTCTCCGTGTCAGTAGAGGATGGCACCCGGATGTCTCTGCGTGCCATGATCGGCCCAGCGATTCGCAGGCCTAGTCGACAGCGCTTCTCCACAGGCGGCGGACGGCCAGAGCGCGGCCAGGGTGGGGACGGTCGAGACGAAAGGGAAGCCAGGTGTTTTGCTTTTCGGTTCAGCTGCCGGTAGGTCAGATTCTGAGCTCCGTAGCGCACCGCAGGATGGTTTGGAGTCCTATCTGCCTGCTTGCTCAGGAGGGTCGCGAGCGAGTTGGTAGCGATCGATTGATTTAAGCCAATGGCGACTGCAGGGATGTTGCCGCGTCCCGCGACGGGCGAGGCCCCAGTGTTGAAAGTTTCACGATTCGGCATGTCAAGTGCCCCGTCAGGTTTGAAATCAAGATCTTTTGGCCGTGGACCGTAACTGCCGAAACGCGATAGATGCAATGGGTAGCCAAAAAAATGTCTGATCCTTCCGGTGCAGTCAGAAAATGCGCACGGCAACCTAGCGTGGCCTAAAAGGGTTGAATTGCGCAACTTGTGCATTCAGTTAGAAAGGGAGATATCGCCCCTGTCTGTGCACCCGCTCAGCAATGGCCCCTATCACCGATTGATCGCAGGTCGACCAGCTGTGCTGTTGCAACTCGAGCCCTGGAGGTACGGCATCCCGGATCGTGACGGTTGCAACCATGCACCTCGTGGTGTCTGTGAGGAACGTCATGAACGGGTGATCGGCGCACGTTGAACCGAGATGACTGAAAGCCGTTGCATGCGAATTTCCAGCGTGGTGATCAGTGCCAACAAGCCGTGCGGGGTTGGTAGCGCGACGCTGGAGGTGCCAGTTGGCCATGCTCCTGTGGCGAGGAACAGGGCTCGCGCAGCGATCATCATCAGCGAGACGGATCCGCCGGCGGCCGGGGCCACCAGGCCGCGCTCGGTCATCATCATCCCGATTGCCGCACCGAGCCCGAGCGGCTCGCGCCCGTCCCGCCGTACGGCGGTGGTGGTGCGCCGCTTCGGCTTCGCCGCGCGGCCAGCGCCGTTCTTCTTGGGGGCTTCCTGGGCGGCGAGCAGGGCCTGGCGGGCGAGGTCGATACCGCTCGGCTCGCCGGTCATGCGGTCACCGCCCCGGTGTCGCCGTCCAGCGGGCGAGCGGCCAGTTGCGGCAGGCGCTGTGCCCACGTCTCGGGCTGGACCGGGGTGGGGCGGGTCTGGGTGTGCAGTTCCTCGAGGCGCGCCGCGAGCAGGTGTTCGGCGGTGCGGGTCTGCGCCCTTGCGGCGGCTTCGGTCGCGGCGCGGTGGGTGTCGTCGCTGTCGGGCACGGCCCTGTGCCACGGTTTGGCGAGCTCGGTGGCGTACGCCTTGCGGGCCTCGGCCCGGGCGGTCTCGCTGCGGCCGAGCATCATCAGGGCGTTGTCCTGGTACGCGCCGACGGCCTGCTGCGCGATCTGGAACGCGGTGAACGCGTATGCGTCTGCGGCGGCTTGCGGGTCGGCTTCCAGGGTGGCGGCGTCGGTGATCTGGAGGAACTCCTGCCACGCGGCGGCGGTGCTGCCCCCGATGGCCGTACGGACCTCGGCGACGGCGGCCGCGACGCCTCCCGGGTCGCTCAGGTCGGCCGACCCGGCCGCCGCGAGGAGACCGGCCTCCACGGTCAGGGCCCCGGTCTGACGACGGTGACCGCACACCTCGCACAGCCCGGCCGACCGCTCCCGGCCGCAGTCCCCGCACGCCAGCGCCTGACGGACCGCGTCGGCCGTGGCCTGGCGCTCGCGCTGCTCAGCGGCTGCCCCCCGGGCCGCTTCGCGCCTGGCCCGCTCCGCACGGGCCTGCTCGTGGCGCCACACGAATTCCTCCGCCTCGACAGCAGCGTGATCGCGCAGCCGCTCCTCGAGGACGCGACGACGCTCACCGTGGGCCAGGCCGGGCAGCTCCCGGTCGACCTCGGCCGCGATCTGACGGCTGATCGCCGCCCGGCCCGGCGGGGTGGCGCGCAGTCCAGATACTCACCCTGAGGGGTGTTCAGGCGGCTCGTGGAGCGTGCTGAGCCGATGCAGTCTCGCCGCTCGTGGGTAACCGCAACGATCGGCGAGCACCGGGGACGGCGCAACCCGCTGAGTCGAAGTGTTGCGCGGTCGATGTCGGATCCGGCTTCCATCCGCCATCGACCGCGAGATTCCAGCACGGGCGTTGCGGTTCTCATAAGCCGTGTAGGTTCTCGCCGTTCGTGTCGGATGCCGTCTTCATGACCTGCGGCTTCATCCGAAGTCTCACGACGAGTCGGACGCGAGAGTCTCACGCCCGTGTCGGATCCTCGACGGTCCGTGCAAAGCGGCGCGGACCGCCGGCCCTCTGACCTGGGCTGTCCCGTCGCATTCCAGTTGGCAGGTGACAAGGCCCCGACCTGGAGGGCTGCCAGATGGTGTGAAAGTTCGGTGCGGTGTCATTCTCAAATGAGTTGGCCTCCGCAGAAGGGTCACGTGGCCGGCGCAGGTGTCGGTTCGGCGGGGTCGTTCCACCAGACGAAGACCTCGGTGCTCGGCTGGCGTTCGGAGAACCGGTCCTCCGGGGAGACCTCTCGCAGCAGCCGACGCAGGTCTGCCTCGAATTCGTCGCGGCGCGGGCCGAACAGATGCGGAGCCGAGAACGACATCGAGAACACCCCCGCGACGACGTCGTCACCCGTGCGTTCCAGCGCCTGTCTGCCGGGGACGACACGGCGCTGAGGACCGGCGAATCCTGCCCGGGCGAGCACCGCGGCCTCGCCGCCGGGTGTTCCCTGCGGCAGCACGCCCCGGCTGGCTCGCCGGACCGGTCCGAGGTAGTGCCTGACCAGCTCTTCGATCGCCGCGTAGGGCACCGCCGGATGGGGAAGACCGTCGACGGTTCGGGACTCCGTCTTCAAGTCGGAGATGTGCACCAGCGCCCCGCCGGGCTGGAGCATGTTCCGGGTGATTGCCGCCACCAGGTCGCGATCCATCCAGTGGAAGGACTGGGCGAAGATCGCGACGGTGAACGTTCCAAGACCCGCTGGCAGATCCTCGGCCCGGGCCTGGACCCATTGCGCTTTCCCGGTCACTCCGCGTTCGGCGGCTTCGCGAGTGGCTTCGGCGATCATTCCGCTGTCCGGGTCCACGCCCACAATCTCGGTGAACAAGTGCGCCAGACTCAGGGCGAGGATGCCCGGTCCGCACCCCACGTCGATGAGGCGGCCTCGCCCGTCAAGATTCAAAACCTCGGCGAGCACGTCCGTCAGCCCGGGGGCGTAAGGGAGCCTCCCGCGCCGGTAGTAGGTGGCTGTGCCCGAGAACAATGTGTCGTCCCATTCCCAGTCGGTAGCCATGTCCACCCACCATCCTTCACAGAGATCACGCGCCTGTCCGGCGGCCCGATAATTCCACGGCTTGATCGGGTTTAGACACTTGGTCCAGGCCGTAAGTCAGGCGGCAGGCAGAAGTGCCGGTAGAGGGGGTCCTGGGTTCCGAGGGTGGTGTAGATCCGTGCGAATCGTCGGCTCAGCTCGGCGGTCGTTGCCAGGTAGAGCTCCTTGGGGTCGGGGGCGGATGTGGGCGGGTCCAGGATCAGGTGCGTGAGCACGACGATCTCGGGGAACGCCGCGAGGTGGCTGCGGTCCTCAGCCGAGATCTTCTTGCTGATGGCGAGAGCTTCGACGCGGTCGAGGCGATCGGTCCATTCGTTCCCGAGGTCGATCGGCATTCCGGAGGATTTCCACTCCGTCGTTCTCGTAGTCGAGGCCGATGTCGTCTGGCAGCTCAGATTCCGTTGGGCATCTGAATGTAGTCAGGTGTGCGGTTGGTGCGTGACCTGCGACGGTGCTTGCTCTTTGGCATGATTTTCCCGTCAGGCGGCAGGGCGGCTGACCACAGGCGCGTCCGTTCACGAATGCACGTGCAGAGCTGGCTCGTGACGGCACCCTATCCACTGACGAGGCACCGCCTGGCAGCGAATCAATGCTTTCCCCGATGGGTGGGGCGCTGAATTCGTACCGTCAAGCTGCCAGGCCCGGTGGAACGGGGAGCGGTACGACGTCGGAGTGAACGGGTAAACACACGTCCGGTACCCGGTTCCGGCCCATTTTCTGCCGGGTTCGCCGGTAGCGTGGCGGGAAGCCGAGAAGGAGGGGGTGAGCGTCATGGCCGAGCCGGTGTCGACCGTCCCGGATCCGGAGGAGGAGGCGGTTGTTGAGCGGATCAGGGCGCAGCAGGCCGCGTTCGCGGAGCTGGACCGCGAGCCCAGGCCCCCTGTTGCGGGGCCCGTGACCGTCGACGTGCATGGTGAGCGGTTTGTGGTGCCTCTTACGGTCGGGGATGTGCGGTCCGCGCTGTCCGCCGAGCTGCGCCCGGTGTTCGACGGGGAGATCGCTGCGGCTTCCCCTGCCACGGTCGGCCGACTGGTGCGCAAGTGGGCGCTGGAGGTCATTCCCGGTGACGAGCTCGACCGTGTCGATGTCCTCCTGCTCGCCGAGCGGCAGGCCGCCGGGCTGGGGACGGCGGCCGCGTGAGTTACCGTATCGCCTTCGCTCCCGCCGCCGAGGAAGCGCTCGGCAAGCTCGCCTCTCCCAGCAGCTTCAGGGCCGCCGTGGCCCGTACTCTCGGTACCAACCCCTACGGACACGGATCCACACCGGTGGGTGGTGACAAGGACCGGCGTGAGGCAGTGGTCTCCCGGGTGATCGTCCGCTACATGGTCTCCACCGGGATCCTGACCGTCACCGTCGTACGCCTCATCCCCGAGCCGTAGGACCCCGGCAGGATCCGTCAGCCGGAGGCCTGCGGCGGGCCTTGTGGAACACGCCCGCCAGTGGCGGGGGAGGTCTGTTTCTCCCAGGCCGCCCGCCAGATCCTCAGCTCTTCTTCGGTATAGCGGACCGTGTGTCTGTCGAGCTTTCCCTCGGGCACGGGGATGCCGCGTTTGGGGGAGCGCTTGTGCATGTAGGTCCGGGTCGTCGACGGCTTCCAGGGCAGGATCTTCTTGTGCCATGCCTCATGCAGTGAGAAGCGGACCGGTTCGGGGTGGCCGACAGCGTCGTTCGCGGACGGCGGCTGGAGAAGGACGGGTGGCGTGACGGCGGTCCGCTGTGGCATCTGGGCCGGGTGTTTGGGCGGGACGAGGGGACTCTGTCCGCACACGTGTGGCCGCTCCTGGGTGACCAGCGGTTCCATGGTGGCGAGGATGCGGCGCAGCGGTGGGCCCGGGGCGCCGGCCGCGAGTGCTTCCGCTGTCAGCTCGGCCACGCGGGATCCGGCGGTGCGCAGGCTGGCCACCTTGCGGTTGCGCACCGCCACCGCGTCGGCGAGCTCCTTGAGCAGCTCAGTCCAGTCCATGCCCCGCACAACGCCCGTACCCGAAGAAGAGTGACGGCTTGGCCGTTCCAGTCGGTGACCGTGCGCTCCGGGGCTCATCGCCCGGTTCACCAGGCTGCGGCAGGTTCCGTACTTCAGGGCCAGTTCCGGCTGCCGGTGGCAGGACGGAAGCCGTCGGATACCGACGATCGAGGATCTCGCTCCGCAGCGTCGCCGCGATCTCGCGGAACCCCAGCTTGACCTGCTGCCTTTCGCTCACCAAGGGCTTCTTCCAAGTGGCTGACGGCGTCCGGCACCCGTGAAGGCGTATCCCGTCGGGTCGTTCGGCGTAGTCGTCATGATGCCGCAGAGAGCCGGTGCGCCGGTGCGGGAGTCTCACTGCGCCGTTTGTAGGCGAGCGCGGCCCGGACGCTGGCCTCCAGCCTGTCCGGGGTACGAGCCCGGCCGTGCTGGTTTCGGAGGATCTCCTCCTGGGCGGTGATCTCGGTGAACGCCGTCTCGGGCTCCCGGTTCTGCCGTAGTCGCCGGGTCTGGTGCTCGGCGGCGGCGCGGACTCGGGTGTCCATTTCGTGGTCGTGGGTGGTGCGGTGTTCCTGGTGGGCGGCGAGCGCGGCCAGATACCCGGCGCTCTTCGGCCGGGGCCCGGCCGGCTGCCTGGCCGGAGCCGGCTTCTCTCGTACCGGCGGGGCGCCGGACGCCGGTACGGTCGGAGCGGCAACGCCGCCGGGGACCAGGATCTTGAGGTGGCGGACGGTGTCGTTTCCGACGGCTTCGTTGACCTTGGCGATGATCTGCGCCTGGTGGAGGTGGAGCTGGGTGCGGTAGGCGTCGGAGCAGGGCCGCAGGTGCAGGGTCCGGGTCTCCTCGTCGAACGAGACGGCGTCGACCTTCCCGGTGAGTTCGGGGGCGATGGCGGGCCACTGGTCGAGGACGCTGCCGCCGCGGGCGGCCGTGTCCCAGCCGCGTTCGGCCATCATCTGCGTGATCGTGGCCCCGAACGGCAGCGGGTCCCGGCCGTCGCCGCGCCTGCGGCGGGTCGAGGCGCCGGTGCGGCGCTTGGTCTGCGGCAGCGTCTTCGAGGCGGCGCGGGCGTTGGCGAGCGCGACGCGGGCCAGGTCGACGCCGGTCAGCTGGTCCGTACCGCCGACCGCGCCGGTGGTGCTGGTGGCGGTCATGCGGTGGTTCCCGTTCCGAGGAAGGCGGCCATGTCGGCCGCGGCGTCGATCGCCTCGTCGCCGAGGAGGTTGTCGAGGCCGTTCGCGGCCTGGTGGGCGGAGTAGGCAGCGAGGCCCTGGGCGAGCCCGGCCAGGACGTCGGCGACCAGATCGGGGCGGGAGGCCCGGAACGTCCCGGCGGCTTCGTCGTCGTTCCAGCCTTCGGCGGCTTCGAGCTCGGCGGCCTGGTGCTCGGCGGCGGCCTGCCGGGCCAGCCGGGTACGGATGTACTCGGCCGGGCGGGCCGGGCGCCAGGTCAGCATCCAGGAGTGGAGCTCGGCCGAGATCATGTCGGCGTCCCACCCGGCGTCCGTGAACGGCCGCAGCACGTAATCCAGACGGCGCAGCGGCGCGGTCTGGGTCCAGTTGACGCGGGCCCGCACCTGCCGGGTCACCCAGATCGACCGCCACGTCTGCGCGGCCGTCCGACGAGGACCGCCCCCGTTGTTGCTGCTGCTGCTGGTCGTGGACTTGTGGGGGCGGGGCGATGCGGTTCGGCGACTCGCGCGCTTGCGCGAGGTGTCTTTACTACCCCTCTCAACCTCAGCTTCAGGTGATCGGGGGTAACGACCAGGAGAATGGGGCTCACGGCCCTGGGGACCGGAGTTGTCCACAACCTGGTTATCCACAGGCTTCCCCGTCTTCGCCGCCGCCTCGGCGATCGCACGCTCGCGGCCCGCCTCGGTCACTCCGCAGATCCGGGCCTCGTACCCGTGACCGGTCAGCCGGTGCCCCATCGCCTCGTCGAACACCGGAGGGATGACGGCCGCGTAGATCGTTGCCGTCGCGGTGTACGCCCGGCCGGGCAGGTGGAGATTCCGCTTCGAGCCGTGCCGCCACCACGCCAGCGCACCCAACTCCCGCAACACGGCGACATGCCGCTTCACCGTCGCCCGCGACAACCCCGTACGCGCGACCGTGCCGTCCAGGTCGTACATCACCAGCCCACGCCGGTAGTCCATCCGCGCGGCCAGATCCCGCGCCACCACGAGCGTCGCCGGGCCGGCCTTCGGATGCAGCCCCGACCCGACCAGCCACACCACCGACCGCAGCCACGCCCGCGGTTCGGCCCGCCGCGACCGCGTACCCGACACCGACTGCCCCGTACCCACTACCGGAGAGAACACGACGACCGGAACGCCATCGACAGCCCGGCGCGGCCCCGGGACCCGCCCCGCGGGCACGCCGGAGGAGACGGCGGCGCCCTCGCCGAGAGGGCGGTCCACCGCAGCGGCCGACACCGCGACCGCGCTCACCGGACATCCCGCGAAGCTGTCAGAAGGTGATCCGCCCGGTGACCATGCGGGACCGTCCCGCCTGGAGGGACGCGGTACAAGGCGGGCATGCAGGGGCACGGCGAGGAAGAGGTGGGAGTCATAGCGCCACCGTGGACCGCCGGGGGGTAAGCCCCGCAACCCCCTCCCCCACCCAGCCCCGGACCCCGCCGCGCGACCCGCCGGGATCCGATGTCCGCCGACGAGGTCCGAACAAGGCATCGCCCCGGCCCCTGATCAAGGCGGCACGCCGGGCGCCGACCGGCGAAGTCGGGACGAAAGGGCCTACGAACCGCTGCGGAGAACAAGGATGGCGAAAACGTGCCACCCCGAATGCGTTCGAAACGGGCGCAGGTGGGGTGGAAAAGTGCACGGAGGTACGGCAAAATGGCTCCTCGTCGGGGGCCATGCCTTCAGACAGCACAAAGCCCCAGTTGTGGGCTTTGGGTTCCGGAAGAACCAAGATCGAACTGTTCGAAGCCGAGCTACCGGGTCGAACAACTCCTCCGGGAGAGCCCTTGCAGGGGCTCGAGCGGAGATTCGGACGGGGCGCTGAGCCGGGGTGCTGGTAACACCAAGGGCTCGGCCCCAGGCGGCTGGAAATCCTGCATCGCAGGTGCCGCCCTCACAGGATCACGTCGTCGCGACCTCCACGAGGAGCGAGGCGTACCCGCGGCTGATCCGTCGCGGAAGCATGAAAAAGGCACCCTCGAGCCGGAGCGACGCGCAGGTCGTCGCTGCGACGGCAGCGGGTGCCTTATGTGTCTGGTGAAGGGTGCGGGTATCCTGGAGCATGTCGAGACCATTCTCTGTAAGGTCTGCGGCCGTGCCCCGGAGTGCAGCCTCGCGGGGCTTAGCCATGTCTGTGGTGATCTTATCCACGGACACCCTACTCCCATCACGGGCAGTATCAGCACCCCGGTACCGACCGTGTCGCCCCTCGCTCACGCCTTCCTGACGTACCGCCATAACGGCAGCATCCGCCCCCTGAGCACAACGCGGGATCCGGGGACCGGCATGATGAGCAGTGTGACGACCGACGACCTCGATACCAGCGACCTTGATGTCGAGACCTTCGCGACCCCGGCGCAGCGGCGCCGCTTCGCTGCCGCGATGGAACGGACCGCCGCAGTGCGAGAGCCCGGCAGTCCGGTGCGCGTGTACGTGAGCGCGGCACCCCGGACGGCGAACAGCCCTAAGTGGGAGAGCTGGCTCGCGCAGATCACCGAAGAGCTTCCGGCTGAGGTAGAGGTACTCCACTACCGGAGTGTCTTCGGCGATGACCGGCCCTACGAATGGGACCGCTTCGTTGAGCAGCTTGACGGCCTGGTCATCGTCGGCAAACAGAAACGGGCCGGCAGCCGTGTCAACCTCCTCGGCCCCGTGGCGCGCCTCGAGCTCCGCTCGCTCATCGCGCAGAAGCCCGTACTCCTGTACGGGCACAACCTGGGGCTGATCCCCGTCATTGATTGCAAGAGCCAGGTACTCCGTCCGGAGGGCACACCGAGACTGAAGCTCATCGCACCGAAACGATGGAAGAAAGACTCCGTGACGCTTAGGTCCGCTCTCGCAGCCCTTACCCCAGCAGAAGCGGCCCCGGTGGAAGAAACGCATGATCATCTCACTCGCCCCTTCCACTCGCGCTGACTGGTGCGTCACACCCTTCACCATTAAGCGCATGTCCGCCAGGAAGACCCCCTTCCTGTAGGAAGAGACAAGAGAATCGCCCATATGCCCCTCGTGCTCTTCGACTTGGACAACACCCTGGTCGACCGGCAACTGGCGCTCAACGATGCCGTGACCGCCCTGTGCCGCTCCAACGCGCTCGCCGCAAACGCCGACCAGTGGCTGCGCACCGAACTCGCCGACCGAGCAACCGCTGACGACTTCGCTCGGCTGCGCGAAGCCTTCGACCTGGAAGCCTCGGCCGCGGACCTGTGGCAGGAGTACGTCGATCTCATGTCGGCTACTGTCACCTGCCGTCCCGAGGTCCTTGAGGGCCTGGCCCGCCTGCGCGCGGGTGGATGGACGATCGGCGTCATCACCAACGGGGCTGGCGACATCCAGCGCGCCAAGCTCGCTGGCACCGGACTCGCCGACCTGGTGCACGGAGTCGCTGCCTCGGGCGATCTTGAGATCCGCAAGCCGGACCGGCGCCTTTTCGAACTCGGAGCCAGCCGGTGCGGCGTCAGCCTCGCGGATGGCGGCTGGATGGTCGGCGACAACCCGACCGGCGACGTCGGCGGTGGCCACCAGGCTGGCCTGCGCACCATCTGGCTGCGCGGTCGACCCTGGCCCGACGGGCTCCCCGCCGCGAACCACGTCGTCGACGATGTCACCGACGCCATTACCATCCTGCTCACCGAGGAGTAGCGCCGTGGACCAGCCGACCGTCGGCATCCTCCACCCCGGCAGCATGGGCGCCGCAGTCGCCGCTTGCGCCGCGACCAACGCGGCCGCGGCCCTGTGGTGCGGGACCGGGCGCAGCACCGCGTCCGTGGAGCGAGCCGCCCGTTTCGGGCTGACCCCCGTGGCCACGCTGGCCGAACTGCTGGACCGCAGCGACATCGTCATCAGCCTCTGCCCGCCAGCCGCGGCCGAGGACCTCGCCCGCGATGTCGCCGGGTACCGCTTCGCCGGGGTGTACGTAGAGGCGAACGCCATCAACCCCGAGCGCACGCAGCGGATCGCCGCGTTGCTCGACGGCGGCGCGACCGTCGTGGACGGCGGTGTCGTCGGCTCCCCGCCGGTCGGCGGCAAGACGCCGACGTTGTACCTGTCCGGCCCGGCGCCCGGAACCGAGCGCGTTGAAGCGCTTTTCGCTGGCACCGCCGTCCGGACGGCGGTGCTGGGTACGAAGGTGGGGAAGGCGTCCGCGTTGAAGCTGTCGTACGCGGCGTTCCAGAAGACCTCGCGGGTGCTGGCGGCGCTCGCGGTCGGCATGGCGCGGGAGCACGGTGTCGACCAGGAGCTCATCAAGGTCGCTTCCCGGCGTACGGACTCGTACCTGTCCGAGCCGCAGTACGTCGCCAAGACCGCAGCGCGCGCTTGGCGCTGGGGGCCGGAGCTGGAGGAAGCCGCCGACACCCTCGCGGCCGCCGGCCTCCCGCCCGAGATGCTGCGCGCGGCCGCGAGCACGCTCGCACGGTGGAACAACGCCAAGGACGACAGCGAACTCACGCTCAACAACGCCCTGGACCGACTCGCCCAGCCGTAGCCCGCGCTCATGCCGTCGCCGCTCCCGCCTGCTGCGCCAGCACCTCGTCGATGAGCCGCGCCGCGCCCTGCGGCGCCGACGCTGTGGTGTCCACGGTCAGGTCCCAGACCATGCCCGGGTGCGTGTCCAGGTCCTCGCGGGTCGCGTCCCACGCCGCCAGGCGCGCTGCGGTGTCGCTGTCGCCGCGCCCCGCGGACCGCTGCTCGGTCACCTCGCGCCGACACCACAGCAGCACCACCGACCAGCCAGCCGCGTAGCCGTCGACCAGCGCACGGATCCCGTCGACCTGCCCGAGGTGCACCACCGGCACCCCGGCCGCGAACGCCGCGTCCAGGCCGGGCCGGTCGATCGCGTACGTGTTGCCGTACCGCGTGTTCGCGTAGACGACGTCGCCTGCGGCCTCCAGCTTGCGCAGCTGCTCAGCGGTGCCCATCCGGTAGCCGGCCGACTTGCCGGTTCCGACCTTGAGCCGGGCGAACTGCGCGTACTTCGGGTTTAGCCCGGTGAGCGCGGTGGTGACGGTGTCCTTGCCCGACGCTGGCGGGCCGTACAGGATCACGCCCAGTTTCGGGTTCACGTGTACATCGCCCCCATCGCCTGTCGGGCCTGGTCCGCGAGCGTCACCGCGGTCCCCAGCCGGTTGTCGACGACCAGGTGCGGCACCGCCGGGCGCAGATCAAGGTCGATCGTGTCTATGTACTCGTCCCACCGCTGGAGCTTCCACGCGTCGCGGGCCGCTGAGCGGAAGGTGATGTACTCCCTCATCGACTCCTCGTCGCAGCGAACCCACACCGGGTAGACATCTACGCCCATCGAGCCCGCCCGGTTGACCAAACGCTGCATCCAGGCCGGGTTCGTCAGCTCCGATATGAACGGTGCCGAGAGCACGCTGGAGATCCCGCACCGCATGTTCGCGAGCGCCGACTGCATCAGGCAGTCGTACTCCACGGGCCGGACCTTTTCGCGGTAGAGCTCGGTATGCCGGTCATTTGCGTCGCCGCCCAGCGCGACTAGGAGGCGCTCTACAAGCGGGCGGGTGAGCGGGTCCTTGTCGAGGAGCGGCCAGCCGGTCAGCTGAACGAAGAACCGGGCCAGCTCGGTCTTGCCGCTGCCCGCGAAGCCGCCGACCAGGATGAGCACGGGGCGGTGAGGGTCGCCGCCCGTGTGCCGACGCTTCCACGCGTCGATGATCCGCTGCTGCAAGTCGAAGTGATCGGCCTCGTCTGAACCGGGCGTGATCCGGTGGATCGCGCGCTCGACAGCCAGGACGTGAGATCCGTTGATGCGGTCATCAGTTGGGGTGAGCTTGAACGACGACGTTTCCTCCCCCGGCAACGCGGCACGGAAGCCGAGATCAGGCTCGGTAGCGCGGTACAACAGGCAGTAGGCACGCCGGTAGTGCGGGCCGGGGTAGACCTCCCCCTGCTCGTGCTGCCACAAAGTTTGAGGATTCGCAGCCGGAATGCCCTTGAGCCTGGCTCGTTCAGCAACTTCCCGGAGCCGTTCGCCAGCCTTCTCCAGGGTTAGGCCGTGGGCCTCGCGCTGCTCCCGCAGCCGGTCCGGCCTCCACCCAACTCGCTGCTTCCCCACCCTTTGACCCTCCGTCATCGCCATGGCCGTGAGCCTAGGGCTCGCGCGGCAAATCGCATGTATACGCGGATGTTGAAAACGCGTGAATGGCGGTGCGTACGAGCTTGGACAAGCCGCTGTGATGGTTCGTTCCGCCTGGCCCGAGTGTGATGGCCCTCACGAGATCATCAGCCGACGGGAGGGGCGCCATGGCACGCGAGGTGCTGTCAACGGTCGTCGTCACCATCTCCGTCGTCATCAGCGAGGCGAGCACTCGCGTGGCGTCGGATGGAGTAGCCGATCTCGAATTCCTCGGCGCTCATTCTCGTGTCGTTCAGCTCGACAACCTTGCCGTTAGGGCTGGTCGTGACTCGCACGACGCGCAGGAGCGGAACGCCAACGTCGGCTGGGAGGTTCAATGCCTCCGCCTCTTCAGGCGAAGGCATGCGGGCGGAGACACCTTCGCTCCAGTGGAGCGGGCGGTGGCCCATCTTCTCCAGGCGGTCATAGATGCCACCGGGTCCTGTGTCGGCCTCCGCGAGTTGAGTCCCTCGAGCGAGGTCGGCCGGCAGGTAACTGGTGGCCAGCTGCATCGGCTTCCTGCTTTCGGGATCGCCCATTACGCGGTCGCGAACGAGGACTTCGGATCCGGTGGCGAGACCCATGAGGGCAGCAAGGTCGACCGGCACGACGCCCCAACGCAGAGCGGGAGGCTCCAAGGCCACCCAGGGTTGGGCAGTCGGGTCGAAGTAGTAGCCGATCTCATCGCGGAAGACCTGGCGGGACCGGGTGATGCGCCGCTTCTCAGACCGCTCCCGCACGATGGTCCCTCTGCGGCGTACCGCGACCACCAGGCCCTCTTGTTCCAGAAGCGAGATAGCGCTTCGCACGGTCTGGTAGCCAGCGCCGTACTGGGCCTGGAGCTCGGTGAGCATCGGCAGCTTGTCGCCCGGCATGTATCGCCCCTCGCCGATCTGCTGTCGCAGGTCAGCGGCGATGTCGCGATACGAGACGGGCATCGGTGCCACCTTTCAGAGTGCTGTGCTGATCTGATTCTAGGGCTAGCTCTATCAGGCAGCGATGTACGAGCACAACCGATCGACACGAATAAAGCTATCGCTATTGACTCTGCAGCCTGGCATGGTCTCTACTGGGCGATAGCGATAGCCCTAACTCTCCGTTGAGCGGGGGTTACCGCTCCTCAGTGCCACCGCAGTAGTCGTCCGCCCCTCGGGGCGGCCGGGGTTGAGAGCACCATCGAACTCCCCCGGAGCCTGACGGCACGACGAATGCATGCACGTCACAGCGCTGTGCGCTGTCTGTCCTGCGGGACGCCGGTCTCTTGCCGTGCGGCTCGGAGGGCGGAGAGAGCATCGCGACGCGCTCCCTGTCGCTCCGTTCACGAGGAGTTCAGATGTCTGCTTCGACCCTTGAGCACACCGCCCGACCCCGCCGGAGCCGGACCCGCTCACGCACCGTCAGCGCCCGCCCGGCACTCGCCCTCTCCACCCTCAAGCCCCACCAGTACGACCTGCGCCCGGCCTGTGCCTCGCTGGTCTGCCCCGACTGTGAGACGTGGGTGCCGATCACCGGCCTCGGCACCAAGAGGCCCAAGGTCGTGCCGCACGACACCGGCCTCGCGGGCAAGGCCCCGTCCGTCCGCTGCCGCCTGGGCAGCAACCGCCTAGTCACGGTCGACCTCACGGTCCGGAAGTGGGCGGAGTGCCTGGAGGACGGACACGCGGAGACCGGCCACCGCCGCAAGACCACCGTGCTGCGCAAGCCCAAGGTCGCGGTCGCCCCGGCCGTCAGCCAGATCGCCGCCCAGAAGCAGGCGCCGACGGGTGACGAGCACGGTGACGGTCGGCCGTTGTGGCTGCTGCGCGAGATGAAGTGGGCGTCGACCGAGCCCGCCGTCCGCGACGCCGACACCCGCCGCGCCTACCGGCCCGCCGGTGACACGCCGCTCGGCGCGCCGCCGGTGCCGCTCCAGCCGCTCCGCCCCGAGCACCGCGCGAGCTGACCAACACCTCCGTACCGCACCACGAGCCCCCGGGAGACCGTCTCCCGGGGGCCGCTTCTCCATGCCCTGCCACCCGAGGAGACCCTGATGCGAACCACTCTGGACAGCCTCTACGCCCGCTACTCCGCCCGGCTCGCCGCCGCCGCGGCTGAGCAGCTCGCCGAGATCGGCGCCGACCCGGTCGCCGACGCCGACGACGTCACCCAGGACGTATGGCTCCTCGCGGCGCAGCTCCTGGCGCTGCCGGAGCCCGGGCACGCGTGGCCGGTCCTGACCGGCCTGCTCGACCAGGCGCTCGCCGCCTTCGAGGACGCCCGGCACCGGGAGCTGCCGTACGGGATGGACCAGCCGGGCGCGCGCTGGATGCCCCCGGCGCCGCTGAAGCCACAGCGACTCCCGGCCGACGACCCGGCGGGCATCTTCCCGGCGGCTTCGGCGGCCTGACGTCCGGACGATCGACCACGGCCTCGGCCGCCCCCCGTAAGAGGGGGCGGCCGAGGCCGTGGCTGCTCGTACGACCAGCCGCCCCTTCGATACCTCTACGGAAGGAAGTGCCCATGATCAGCAAGCTCGCGGACGCCGGTCCGGTCCTGGCGGACATCACCTGCCCCGACGGCGCCGTACGCGTCGTGGTCGACCCGGCCGCGACCGCCGCCCGCGTCGAAGTGACTTCCGGTGACCCGGACGGTCCGGCCGCCGAGGCTGCTGCCCGTACGCGGATCCACCAGACCGGGAACCGGCTCAGCGTCGTCGTCCCGCCGGTCCCGCCCACGGTCTACGCCGGTATCCGCGGCAGCGGTGTAATTGTCCTCAGCGGCACGGTTCATATCAACGGCCTCAACATCAACGGCCACGGCGGCCGGGGCACCGTGATGACCGGGTCGACCGGCGTCGAGGTCCTCGTCGTCCTGCCCGCAGGGTCGTCTGTCACCTATACCGGGTCGTCCGGCGACCTTCGTACTCACGGTGTGCTCGCCGGGCTGACCGCGACGACGGTCAGCGGGTCGATCATTGCCGAGTCCGTATCCCGGATGAGCGCGGAGAGCGTCAGCGGCAGCATCACGGCCGGGACGGTGACGGAACGGGTCGACGCCGAGTCCGTCAGCGGTTCGGTCACCGTCGGCGCCTACGGCGGAGAGCTCGCCAGTATCCGTACGACGAGCGGGTCGGTCCGGCTGACCGCCTCCCCCGCCGCCCGTGGCCGGATCACCGCCCGGGCGGTCTCCGGAAGCATCCGAATCCACGGCACGGATGGCCGCGACGACCTCGATATTTCCGCGTCGGCGGTGACCGGCACCGTCACGACGACCTCCCGCGCCCGCAGGTAACCCCGAGCCGGACGATCGACCACGGCCGCCCCCACCCCCTTTCGGGGTGGGGACGGCCGTGGCTGCTCGTACGACCAGCCCACCACCATCGAGCCGAAGGAGAACTCCAATGGTCCGCCCGCTCCCCCGCGACCCCCGCCCCCACGTCGAGCGCCTCGAGGACCAGCTCCTCGCCGCGAACAAGACGCTCGTGAAGGGCGGCCTGCCCCGCGACGAGCTGGTCCCGGTCGTCGCCCGGATCCGCCAGCTGACCGACGAGCTCACCCGGCTCCATTCGGTCGGCCGCCCGCAGGTGAACGCCCCCGCCTCCGCGCGCCGACCCGCCCCGGCCGGTGGCCGGACCGGGACCTGCGACCACCGGTGACCAGATGGTTTTCCTGTTCTGCAGATCGCCCCTGGCCGCACTCACGGCCGGGGGCGATCTGGGGCTACAGGACGCCTCGAAAAAAGCGCGCCGCCCGAGAGATGAGAGCTCCGGACGGCGCCACAGGCCAACACCATGACAAGGAGAACGCCTGTGCAGATCATGATGACACGCCCGGCCGCCCGGGCCGTAGCGTTGGACGACAGCCCGCGCTGCGGGACCTGCCACCGGATCCACTGCCACTGCGCCCAGCCCTGGGCCCGCCGTACGACGGCCTCGTCGGTCGAGGAGATCGAGCGCGAGGACAACCAGCGGTGGCTGGAGCCCCACGACGACGAGGTCTTCCACCAGCTCGTCGCGTATCTCGTCGCCGACGGCGACCGCCGGGCCGTCGCCGACATGGCCGCCCGGGCCTGCCCGTCGTGCGCCGGCGCCGGCGGCCGGACCGAAGACACCAGCTCCGACGGGATCGTCCGCCGGACGTGGCGGTCCTGCACCGCGTGCGGTGGTACTGGCCAGAGTTACGCCCCCAGCACGGTTGCCCGCCGCTCTCTGTCCGCCCTGGACCAGCTGCTGACGGCCGGTCAGTGCTGGCTATGCGGCCGGTGGAACTGCAAGGGCCACGACTGCCCGCCCGCCGCTCCCCCGACCGCCGCGCTGCTCCCGGCTGCCGCGCCGACCGGCGCGGCGGGCCAGTGGTTCGACGACTGGCCCGGCGGCGTCTGCGACGGCTGCCGCTGACGCGCGCCCGGCCTCATGTCTGCGGTCCGGGACGCCCGCTTTCGGGTGTCCCGGACCGTACTTTCCTGGGCCCGGCTCACCTCGTCACCCGGACCTGGGGGACACCGGTCGGGCTGTCACCACCCTCCACCCACCGCCCCGCCGTACGGCGGGGCGGACCAGGAGCTGAACCACCCTCATGCCGAACGACCCGCTCTACGACCGCTACATGGCCGCCCACCGCGAGCTCCGAACCCACCTCCGCGGCTGCTCCTCCTGCGCCGACGACGACCTCTGCCCCGACGGCGCGAGGTTCTTCCGCGCCCTGGCGGTCCTGCAGGACCAGCACCTCGCCCGGCAGAAGCACCAGCGACCCTGACCCGCCCGCTTCACCGGTTCCGGGACCGTCCCGGAACCGCGCGACCCGATGGAGGACCGCATGCGCGGCGACATCATCCGCATCATCCGCACCAGCTCCGCCCAGGTCACGGCCGTACCGGCCGCTGGGATCGACTGGCGGCACAACGCGGTCTGCCGGGAGGAAGACCCCGAGCTGTTCTTCCCCGTCGGCAACACCGGACCGGCACTCGACCAGATCGAGGAAGCCAAGGCCGTATGCCACCGCTGCCCGGCCATCGACCAGTGCCTCCAGTGGGCCCTGGAGTCCGGCCAGAGCGACGGAGTATGGGGCGGCCTCGACGAGGACGAGCGGCGCCGGATGAAGCGCCGCGCCGCCCGCCGCGCTGCTGCCTGACCGGTTCTGTCCGCTGCCTGATCCGCTCGCGTCGGCCATAGGCCGGTCCGGGGGCGGTGAAGGGGAGCCGGACAGCCCGGATCTGCAGCACCATCCAGAGAGCGGGGCCGTTCTTGTTCCGTCGGCTGCGCGACACCGTCAACGAGGTCCAGGGCCACCAGCGGCTCACCCGAGGCACCAGCGAGGCCATCGAGTCCGGCGACCAGGAGGCGCGGGCCGCGTTCACCTCCGGCACCGGGACCCTGGCCGCGGCGCTGACGCGCCGGGGCTGCGACACGCGCGGCGCCGAAGTCTGCGACTACGGCACCCGGGTCGCCGCCGTCGGCGGCGGGCCCGAGCGGGTCCACCGCCTGGCTCGCGACTGATTTGGCCCGCCCGGCGGGAGCGGATCACAGATCCCTGCCCACGCCCTTGCACCACTGGAAGGCAGGCCGCCCGTCGTGCGGGCGGCCTGCCTTCCCCATGCTCCGGCCCGGGGAAGAGTGCCCAGGGCCCTGCCCTCCACGGAGTTGAGAGGACGACCCGTATGTCCCGCACCATCGCGCTGACGAACGCGCTCGACGAATCCGGCCTCACACCGAACCCGGACCGATCCGCCCCGGCCGGGCCGGACACCCCCGCCCCCGCGCCCGTCGCCGACATCAGCCGGTACCACCACCCGCACTTCCTGCGGGCCGAGCCCGGCCCCCACCACACCACCACCTTCTCCTTCACCGCGTTCACCGGCCGGGAGCCCGAGCCGCGGACCCCGATCGCGATGTACGAGGACCGGGCGCTCGATCGCAGGCAGCTGGAGGCGATCCGCACCCAGTACGAGGTGGCCCAAATCCTGTGGTCCAAGGCCCGGCTCCGTCTGCGGGCGGAGCCCGTCCTGCGCACCGCAGCGCCGCTGTGGGCGGCGTGGGAGACCGCGCACACCCAGCTCACCGAGGTGTTCGGCGCGTTCTGGGAGACGCCGGACGGTATGTGGCGCGCGCAGCTGCTGCGCCTGGGCGACGCCGAGACCGTGGCCCTGGACGCGGCCCGCGTGTGGGACGCGGTCGCCGGGAAGCTCGCCGTTCTGGCCGAGGAGCAGGCCGCCGTCGCCGGGTACGAGCACGAACTGCCGCTCACCGAGGTCGCCTCGGAGGCCGGTATCGACGCGAGCGCCTGGTTCATCGCGCCGGTGAACGAGTACGGCGACGGCGTCTGGAGCACCACCACTCCGCTCGTCCACCGGGCCCGTACGGAGATCGCCGTGCAGCGCGGTCGTCTCCTCGACGTCGCCGTCCTCGCCGGGGACCGCGAGCCGGTCTGACAGCTGCCTCCCCTGCCCGTCCGGCACCGCGCCGGGACGGGCGGGGCGCGGGGAGCCGGACAGCCCGGCCGCCAGCCAACCCGGAGGAAACATGACCGATACCGCGCCGGAGACGATCCGCTACACCGCCGACGTGGTGTGCGTCCGCGGCAACGACGTGCTGCTGATCGAGCGCGGCTGGCCGCCCCATCAGGGCAAGCTCGCCCTGCCTGGCGGGCACGTCGACGAGGGCGAGACGTCCCGGGACGCCGCCGCCCGCGAGCTGCTGGAGGAGACCGGAGTCGCGGTAGCGCCGGACGACCTGGTCCTCGTCGGCGTCTACGACGCGCCCGCCCGGGACTCCCGCGGCCGGTACGTCAGCGTCGCCTACCTCGTCCGTGTCCCCGCCGACACCATCGCCCGGGCCAGCACCGACGCCACCGCCGTGCGATGGGTGCCGCTGAACAACCCCGGCGACGGCCTGGCGTTCGACCACGGCCTGATCCTCAAGGACGCCGGACGGCATATGCCCGCCCAGGACCACGCGGCCCGGTGCCGCGCCCTCCCCAAGCCCTGACACCCGCCCCCGCTGTTCGAAGGAGACCCCGCCCATGGCCGGGATATTCGCCCGTCTGACCAGCCCGCTGCGCCACATCGACGCCGACCCGGACGAACTGGTCCGCGAGGCGTACCAGCTCCTGAAGGACGCCGAGAAGAACCAGGGCCTGTGGCCCGCGATGTCGGCGTACAGCGCCATGGCGAGCGTGAAGATCCAGCTCGCCCAGTACCTCAAGGAGCACCACGGCCGCTGACCATGCCTGCCGCGGCCCTGCCGGACCTCGGTCCGGCGGGGCCGGCGGTTCTCCCGCCCCGTCACCGCCTCCGCAGGGCCGTGACGGGGCCGGAGAGCCGGAAATGGCTCGGCAAAGAAAAGAGGCCCCGGTCAGGGGGCCTCTCCTTGTTCCCGCGACCGCTATCGAGGAGCGAATCGCATGGTCAACGCTACCAGCGGAGGTGCCCGGTGAGTACCACCGCGACCACCCCCGGCTTCGGAAAGTCCACTGCCCCGCACACGGAGCGCAGCCCGGTGCCCGCGCTGCTGGCCACGCTCGTCGCGCTGGCCGCCGCCGTCCTGGCGCTGCTGGACCTCTTCGCCCACGGCTTGTGGCCCACCGTCCTGCACACCGCGGTCGGCCTGGGCACCTTCGGCCTCGTCCGGCTCTGCATGGGCCTGGCTCTCGAACCCCCCTCCCCCGACGACCTGCACGACGAACCGGAGACCATCCCATGACCGCCCCCGTCGACATCCGCAAGCACGACACCCTCCCGGCCACCCTCCCCGGCCCGGCCCGCCACCCCCGCCTCGACCACGACCACGAGCACGACCCCGACGGCCAGGAGGCAACCGCCCGGCAGCCCGGCACCGAGCCGGACGGCGACCCGCGCACGATGCGGCTCCTCGCCGTCATCGCCGGTGCCGGCGGCCTGGTCCTCGCCGGGATCGGCTTCACCGGCTCCTACACCACCCTGAAGAACCTCGCCCTCGGCAAGGGCTTCGGCAGCTTCGCCTACGCGTTCCCGATCGGGATCGACGCCGGGATCCTGGTGCTCCTGGCCCTCGACCTCTACATGATGCGCAAGCGGATGCCGCTCCCGGCCCTGCGCTGGACCGCCCATGCCCTGACCGCGGCCACGGTGGCGTTCAACGCCGCCGCGCCGAAGGGCCCGTGGACGGACGACCCGCTCGCTGCGGCGATGCACGGCGTCATCCCGGTCCTGTTCATCGTCGCGGTCGAGGCCGCCCGGCACTACATCGGCCGGATGGCCGACCTGCTGGCTGGCGAGACGCCGCTCGGCTCGGTCCCGCTCGCCCGCTGGCTGCTCGCCCCGCTGTCCACCGCCCGCCTCGCCCGCCGGATGCGGCTCTACCACCTCCCCTACGCCGAGGCCGTCGCCCAGGCGCAGCAGATCCGGATCTACCGCGAGAGCCTGCGCCAGAAGTACGAGACGAGCGAGCGGTCGTGGCGGAAGGCCGCGTCGCCCGATGAGCTGCTGCCGTTCAAACTCGCCCCGCTCGGATTCAGCGTGGAGCGGGCCCTGGGGGTGCCGCTGGAGGAGGAGACCCGGAGGGTCGTCCGGGAGGCCGAGGCCGATGTTCAGCGGGCCGAGGCCGAGATTCAGAAAGTCGAGAAGGATGTTCAACTTGCCGGGGCCCGTGTTCAGGCCGAGGTCGACAGGATCCGGGCCGAGGGCCGGTTGAAGATCGCCAAGACCGAAGCGGAACGGGAGGCTCAGGCCGAGATTCAGCGAGCCGCAGCCGATGCTCAACTCCGCGAGTCCGAGCGGGTCCACGCGCTCAAGCTCAAGGAGGACCAGGCCGCGGCCCGGGTCCAGGAACTCGCGGACGAGACCGAGAAGCGCCGCACCCTCGCTCGGATCGAGCGGGAGAAAGCACAGTCGGCCTGGGGCCTGGAGCAGCAGCAGATGACCGCGCAGGCCACCGAGGCTGAGCGCCGTATCGCCGCCGACGCTGCCGCCCGCACCCGCCGCGACGAGATCGCCCGCCAGGCCGGCCTCGCCGAGGAGCAGCAGCGCCTGGCCGCTGCCGAGGCCGCGGCGACCAAGGCCCTGGCCGAGGCCGCCGAACAGGAGCGGATCGCGGCCGAGCACCGCGCCCAGGAGGCGGAAGCCGACAGGCGTGAGCAGCTGGACCGCGAGGAGAGTGCCGCCTCGCTCGCCCGGGAGGAGAAGGCGAAGGCGGAGGCCGCCGGGCACCAGGCGCGCGCCTACGAGTTCGAGGCCCGGGCCGTTCAGGCTGCGGCCCTGGCCCGGATGAACCAGACCGACTGGGACACCCACCGGGTCATCGCCATGATCCGGACCCGGGGCGAGAGCGCGGTCACCATCCGCGTCATCGCCGACGAGCTGGGCACCTCCACCGGTACGGCCCAGGACCGCAAGAACCGCGCCGTCGAAATCCTGAAGCAGGAGAACGGCGACGGTTCGGTCCCGGAGCGGTCCGCCGCCTGAACCGGAATCCCCAACCCCTTCACCGAACACTGCTCCTGGTTCTCACGGTCGTCCCCGCGCCCCCTGCCCCGGCACCACGCCCCGGGGCACAGGTGGTGCGGGGCCGGCCGTGGCCGCCAGGCCCCCGAGTACGACCCGTACCGGACCGGTTATCGCCGCTCCCCTGCCCTCGAATCCCCCTGACCGCCCCCTTGATCCAGCTACGGACTGTAGCGGCGAGGCGAGGCTAGGCCAGGCGAGGCGAGCCGGAACGCCCCCTAACCCTCGCCTCGGACGGCTCCGACACGGGTAGGAGGGGGGGCTGGTGCTCGCCTGGCCTCGCCTCGCCTGGCCTCGCCGCTACGGTCAGTGAGGAGAGCCTGTCGTGGCAGACACCGCGACCCTTGACCCCCAGCAGGCCCCCGACACCCCCGCGCCCGACACCACCACCGTGGTCCAGGCCGCCCCGGACCCGGCCCCCGCACCCGCTCCGGAGACTCCGGCGCCGTACCGCGGGCGGACCCGCGCGGTCCCGCTCCTCGTCCACGGCGCCAACGCAACCGGAACGACCCTGGGAGCCGCCTACACCGCCGCCGGGGTTCCCGGGCTCGCTGCCGCCGCGGGCGTCGGGACCGCGGTCGGACTCGCCGCCCTGGCCGGCCGGAGGAAGAAGAACGCCGCCGCCGCGCGCAGGGCAGCCCGGGATACCGCCCGGAACCGGTCCGGCACCGGCAGGGGCTCCGGCTCCGGTGGCACCGGTGGTGGTGGCCGGTCGGGCCGGGGCGGCGGACTCCTCGGCACCGGGCGCGGCAGCCGCGGCAGTGGCAGCGGTGCCGGGTCGTCCGGAGGCCGGATGAACAACCGCTCCGGCGGTCTGAACAACCGTTCCGGAGGGTTGAACGGCCGCTCCCCCGGGGCCCATGGGCCGGGCCGGGGAGCCTCCGGCCGGGGCGGAAACGCACCCGGATCCCCCGGCTCGCCGGGCGGCCCGCGCGGCGGTCTGAACAAGAACGGCGGCAGGCTGAACACCCCCGGCTCGCGGTTGAACAAGACCGGCGGCGGCCTGAACGGGGCCGGTCCGGGCCGCCCCGGGGGCTCCGGCGGCGGGCGGGCCGGGAGCGGGTCGCTGACCGGCGGCCGTCACCGCAAGAGCGGAAGCGCCGGGAGCGGCGGGGCCTGGCAGAGCGTCAAGAGCACGCTCGGTAAGCTCCGCCGCCGCGACCTGAACACCGGCGGCGGCACGACGGACACCACCACCCCGAAGACGCCCGGCACCGCTACGACCCCGAAGTCCCCGATGCCGGGGCGCTCGCGGGCCTCCCGCCTGCTGAACACCGCGCGGTCCTGGATGAACAGGCTGCGCAGCACCAAGAAGGCGAAGACGGCGGCGAACGGCGGCTCCGGATCCGGTACTGCGGCCAGGAAGGCGCCGGGCCGGGTCTACCGGTGGCGGCGCCTGGTGCTCCGCAAGACCGGGCACTGGGCCCGCTGCGCCGGCGCCGGGCTCCTCGCCGGACTCGCCGGACTGGCCACCCTCCCCCTCGGCATCCTCTGGGGGACCTGGCGGCTGATCACCAAGCACCGGGACCCGCTGCACGGCTTCCTCTTCCCCGTCCGGATCGCCGGGCGGATCTGGCGCCGCTTCTTCCGCCGCTCCCGGGCCCGGCACGACGCCGACGCCCGCGCCGAGACGCTCACCCTCACCGTCAACGACCCCCGGAAGGAAGACCCCTCTATGGGTTCCAGCCTCGATATCAGCAGCGCCGTCCTCGACGGCAAGAACAGCAAGTTCGCCCTCGCCATGGCCGCAAGCGACGCTTCCTACGCCGGATACCGGCCGCGATCCATGATGGAAGTTGCGGCCGAGTACGCCGGACTGCCCAACGCCCTGCGCTCGGCCGCCGCCACGGTTCGGGACATGGCCGTCGCCTCGGACCGCAGGTACCCGTGCAGCAAGCGGGCCCTGATGAAGCTGGCCGAGGCCGCGCAGCGCACCGCGAACGCCGCCGCCCGCGCCGACGCCATGGCCGTCCTCTTCCGTACGGTCCACCGGTTCGACATCGAGCGAATCCTGCACCCGCGGACGGGCGAGTGGATGTGGAACGTCACCCCGGTCGGCGCCGCCGTGCCGGAGGGCGCGATGTTCATGCCGGGCCGGATCGAGTCCGGGTGCGTCCTGATGTCCGCGCTGTACCGGACGTTCGAGCCGGTCCACATGATGCAGGTCGGCGCCGAGTACGAGGGCATGAGCCTCGGCCTGGCGTCGCTGGCCGACTCGGTGTCCCTCCTGCACACCCGCACCCGCGACTTCTACCCCGTCGACGACCGGGTCACCGACGAACTCGGCACGATCACCGACACGCTCGGCGCGGCGGCCGACGACGCCGCGATGGCCGCAAAGCTCTTCGCCCACGACCACCGCCGCGAGATCAGCCACAACGTGAACCCGCGCAAGGGGCGGTCGTCCGAGGAGATGTGGAACACCCCCCGCTGACCCCGCCCCCTGCACCACCCGGTGGCCGCCCGCACCCGCGCGGGCGGCCACCGCCCCTTCCCCCTGGTTCTGCTTCCCCTTACTTATGAACGGAGTTCGTCATGTCGCGTCAGTGGGACTGGTCGCCGCCCGCCGGTCACCCCGCCTTCCTCGGATACGCCGGTGAGACCGCAGCGACCGCGGTGATGCTGGCCCCGCTGACCGGGATGCCCTGGCAGGCCGCCGCCGTCACCCTCACCGGAGCTGCGACCGCCGGCGCCGCCTGGGACGTACGGCAGTCCACCACCACCGGCACCCTCGTCACCCGGGGCCTGACCTGGCTGACCGCCGGGGCCTGGACCTCCTGGGCCCTCGCCGCAGCTCCCCTGACCATGACCGGCTGGGCGTCCGGCCTCGGCGTCGCCGCCGTCGGCCTCGCCCTCAACGCCAGTGCCAACCGCACCGAGGAGACCCGCTCCGAGCGCAAGGCCCTGTTCGTGCTGCGCCGGGAGTCGGTCGGGATCCTCAAGGACTGGGAGGACCGGCTGGAGCGGGTCGCCCGCATCGAGGGCTGCCACGGCAAAGATGTGCGGCACTGGCCCGGGAAGGTCGGCTACACCGCCGAGATGGACCTCCCGCCGGGCGGCACCACCGCCGACGACCTGGCCGGGTACGGGCCCAAGTGCGCGGCGGACATGCGCCTCCCGGACGGCTGCGGCGTCGAGATCGCCCCGGGCGCCAACCGCGGCACGATCCTGATCGACGTCACCCTCGAAGACGTCGTCTCCCAGGACCTCCCCTACCCGGACGACTACAGCGACCTCACCCTGACCGAGCGCTTCCCCTTCGGGATCCACCGCGACGGCGAGCCCGCCCTCGGGTCGCTGTGCAACGACTGCGGTGTCCTCGTCGGCGAGACCGACGCCGGGAAGACCAACACGCTCCGCGTCGTCACCGCCCAGCTCGCCCGGATGCCGGACGCGCTGATCTGGGCGATCGACATCACCGGCGGCGGCGTCGCGCTTCCCTGGATCACCCCCTGGGCGACCGAGGGCACCGCCGCGGCGCCGGTGGTGGACTGGATCGCCCACGACCTGGCCGAGGCGAAGCTGATGCTGACGATGGCCGGGGAGATCATCGCCGCCCGCAAGGCCGGATACCAGCAGCTCATGCGGGAGAAGAAGTCCGACAACAAGCTCCCCATCACCGGCGACATCCCCGGCCTCGTCATCGTCTGCGACGAGACCGCCTCCCTGCCCCACGACGTCAAGGAACTCCTCGACAAGGTCATCAACGAGGGCCGCGCGATGCGGGTCCGTACCCTGACCTGCGGGCTGCGCGGCACCCAGGACGTGATCACCGCCGCGATGAAGCTCCAGGCGAAGTGGCGAGTCGGCATGACCGTCTCCGACGCGGAAGAACTCGCCTACCTCTTCCCCGGGTACATCAAGCTCGACCCGAAGGACGCGCCGGTCGCCGGGTCCGGCTGGACCATGCACACCCGCCTCGGACCGAAGAAGCCGGCCGCCTTCAAGGCGTGGTACATCACCGACGAGATCACCGACAAAGTGTGCGCCGCGACCGCCGCCCGCCGCCCCGCCCTCGACCCGCTCTCCGCGAACGTCGAGAGCGGCGCGCTGTATCCGCAGCGCTGGGCCCGGGCCCTGCCCGTCCTCTACCAGGGCCAGACCCTGACCGAGTCCGCGCAGCATGCCGTCGACAACGCCGGAGAGCTGATCGACACCACCACCGCCATCACCCCCGGCCCCTCCCCCGCACCCGCTCCGGAGGGCGGCCCGGTGCCGTCCGGGTACGAGGGATTCGGCGGCGCCGCGGCCGAACTGTTCGCCGCCGTCGACGCCGCCCTCGCCGGAGCGGACACCGGACCGGCCTCGGTGCCCGCCGACCCGAGCGAGGCGGACCCGGAGCCGTTGCGGGCCGTTCCGCAGAACGTCGTTCCGCTCCAGCCCCGGCCCGTCGCCCGTCCCGCCGACCCGCGAGAGACAGGGCTGGAACTCCTGACCGCAGTCGGCACCACCGGCTGCACCCCGAAGGAACTCCACACCGCGCTGCGCCAAGCCCTCGGCGACGACGGGGTTCCGGCGGAGCGGACCGTACGGGGCTGGATGGCGAAGTGGGCCGAGGAGGGCAAGGTCGTCGCGGACACCAGCGGCCAGTACACCCGCTACATCTCCCGCACCGCCGCCCAGCCGACCACAACCCCAGCCACATCCCCGGCTGTACCTGCGGCGCCGAGTCCGGACCCGTCAGCACCGGACTCGGTGGCATCGGCCGGCCCCGCACCGGACGCCCAGCCGCGTCCCGGTCTGCCGGAGGGAGAGGACGGGCTCCTCGTCCTCCAGGCCGCCGAGCTCGTCATCGCCACACAGTTCGCGACCGCGCCAATGCTCCAGCGCAAGCTCCGCATCGGCTGGGCGCTCGCTGGGCATGTCCTCGACGTCCTGCACAAGCTCGGCGTCGTCGGCCCCGCCCACGGCAGCCGGGCACACGAAGTCCTCGTCCTGCCCGGCCACCAGGACGACACTCTCGCCCGCCTCGCACGCGAACTGGGCATCAGCAACGCCGACATGACTGCAGCCGGACTCACCTCCCACACCACCGACCCAAAGGAGTAGCGCCCGTGGAGACACCGGACGAGGAGATCGCCCGACTGGAGGCCGAGCGGCACTCCTACAGCGAGACCTTCCGGAACACGGCCGAGACCGACACGGTCACCCGGGCCCACCTCCAGGAGGAGATGGACGTCCGCACCGCCCGCATCCGCGAGTTGCAGGACTACGAACCGTTCGGGTTCCTCGCCCGCTGGGGCCTGCGCACCCTCGCCCTCGCCGCCGTATGGGGCGCCGTGGAGACCGACTGGCTATGGGCCCGGATCGCCCTCGGCATCCTCGCCGCCGCCCTCGCCCTCTACAGCCTCGCCTGACCAGCCACCACACCCTGCCCCAAGGGCCCGTCCGGCACCCGCCGGACGGGCCCTTCCGCATCTTCGTCGAGGAGTCCCCTTGTGAACACCACCATCCACACCAACCCGGAGCCTGCCCACCTCACCACGCCGCTCCCCTCCCCCGGCCCGCCCGTCTCCACCACCCCGCTCGCGAACCTCCCCGAAGAGGACCTGCGCCGTATCTGGGCCCTGTTCCCCGGATCCCACCCCTACGTCACCGAAGAGGTTCAGCAGCCCGCCCACGAACCGGCCCTGCTGCTCGCCGACGACGCCTACCTCGCCCGCGTCCACGACCTGGCCCGCCGCGAAGAAGCCCTCGCCCACCCCGGGGCACACCCCGACCACATCCTCACCCCGGTGCCGGTCCCGGCGCCCGTCCGGCTGCTCCCCGCCGCGACCCCCGACCCGGTCGCGCAGCAGCGGGTGCCGGCCTTCGTGTGGAAGTACAGCGCGCTCGCGCTGTCCACCGGCGGCGGCATCGCGCTCGCCGGGATCGGTGTCGGCGCCGCCGCCCCCGGCCTCGTCGCCCTCGAAGGCGTTCTCGCCGCCGCCGGGCAGGCCGTGATGAGTCTCGCCGCCCTCATCCTCCTCATCGGCCTGGCCCTCGCCAGCCGCAGCACCACCCGCAGCGGCGGCCCTGTCGGCACCACGGTGAACATCCGCAAGGCCGTCTTCCGCCGCAACAAGTTCCACGGCTGATCCGGACCGCCCGCCCCGTCTCCCGCACCGCCACGGCGGCCCGGGAGACGGGACAGGCCGCCCGGCCCCACACCCCCGGATCAGAAGGAGCAGCCCCGCCTTGGCAACCAACAACAACCTTGACCTTGACGTGACCGCCGACGCCGGAACCCCGGCCCCGAAGAAGGACAGCCCGCTCGCCGACGCCCGCGTCTGGTGGGACACGGCCTGGACCACGGGCGGCGTGCTCCACGACCGGTGGGAGGAACTGCGCCTGGCCCCGCAGCTCGGCTGGCACCACATGGCCACCTGGATCAAGGCCCTGATCGCCGGTACCGGCATCGCGTTCGTCATGGTGCTGGCCGCCGACGCCGCCGCAGCCCTGATCGCCGGTACGGATCAGCTCCTCACCACGCTGGCGTCCCCGGAGGCCAACAGCACCACCAACGACATCTGGGCGGCCATCCACACCCCCGCCCGCACCTACCTCACCACCCACACCCAGGGCCTCCCGATCGACGCCCCCACCGCGTACGCCCTCTGGCAGACCGCGGGCCTGGCCGGCCTGGCCGGAGGGTTCCTCCGCATCACCGCCGCCCGCACCCTGTGGATCACCTGGGGCGCGGCCAGCATCGCCATGATCTGGCAGGCCACACCGGACACCGGCCGCCCCGTCGCCACCGGCATCGCCGTCCTCTTCTGGATCCTCGCCAGCGCCGCCGCCCTGCGCGGCCTGACCCTGCGCCCCGCCATCCGCCGCGCCCGACCCGCCCAGCCGCCCGCCCACCGGCCAGCCCCGGCGGACAACACCTCCGGCGTACAGGCGCACCACACCCGCTGACCCGCCGATCTGCCTGGCCCTCGCGCCCACAACTCCCGGGAGCGAGGACCGGGCAGGCCGCCCGGCCACCCGCAACGACGGGACAACCCGTGAAGATCCGACTGCTCTGGACGTCTCACGCGCCCCGGTCCCGCTGGACCAAGACCCGTACCCTCACCGCTCTCGGTACCCTCACCGGGGCCTGGCTGGAGGGCGAGATCGCCACGGGCTGGTCAGCCATTACCGCTGCTCGCCGTCTCCGGAGTGGAGCACGCTCGACGCAATCTCCCGTACGCGCTCCGGGCTGATTCCTGTGCGCTGCTCGATGGCGAGGGGGTGGTCGGTGGGCTCCAGCTCGACGAAGGGACGCTCGCCGACCGGACGGGTATGGACGTGCGTCTTCAGGTTGAGCGTCGTCGCCGGGTATACCGGAAGATCGGTGGTGAGCCAGCCGAAGTACGGCTTCTCAGCCTCGCGGCCGGGCCTGTCCCACAGATCCGAGGTCCGGGAGAAGCTCTCTCGGCTGAGCGAGAAGGCCGGCTCCCACACGGCGGGGGCCTCGGCCGTGTAGTTCATCGGCAGCTCAGGGTGGTGGGCCCCGCAGCACGCGCAGGTGAACCCCAATTCACTGGTCATGGGCCCGGAGCCTAGCGACCGACTCCAGCCGTACCCGAAGAGGGCTCAGTCACAGCTGACTCCCCCGATGACAGGCAATGGCACGTGGCTTCCTTGGCGCCGGAACACAGCAGCTACGGAACAAGTGCACTCCACCAACACCGCTCAAGATCCTGGCGCTCTGCCTGAAGTGCTCCGACGGCACGCCCGCCGACCCCGCCTCCTACACCCCTCCCCCAAGCCCCGCTCGCCGCCTGACCGGCCGGCCCCGGCCCCGCCAGCCGGAATCCCTGGCCGGGCCCGGCCACCGGCATACGACCGGCCATCCCGCTTCCCTACTTCTACCGAGACCAGGAGATCCTCGATCATGCCCCGTCTGCCCATCACCACCGAGCGCCTCGCTCTCTTCGGCACCCTGCTCGCCACCTTCGGCGAGCTCCATCCCCTGTGTGACCACTGGGTCCAGGGATCGACCACGGCGTCGCGGAAGCGGCTGTACGGCGACGACCTGGTCCACGCCGACGGCTCCCCCGCCACGCCGGGCTCCACCCGTCCGACCATGACCATCAGTACCCTGGGCCGACGCGCGGCCGTCTGTCACGTCGCCTCCTACACCGCCGTACAGCTCGCTGCGACCATCAGCATCACCCGGGCCTTCGGCTACCGGATCACCCCGGCCGCGCTTGTCGCCGGAGCGGCCATCAACGCGTCGACGCATGTTGCGATCGACCGCGGCGCCGTACTGCTGTGGCTGGCCAAGAAGACCGGCAAGACCGGCTACATCGAGCACTGCCAGGCGCTGCGCCTCGACGAAGGCGACATCAGCCAGGAGATCACCGGGCCGGGCAGCGCCTGGATGGAACTGGACGCAGCCCTGCACCGCGCGATCGGGATCGGCGCCGCCGCCGTCACCACCTGGCTCACCACCCGCCCCGGCGCCCGCCGGTGACCCACACCCGCCCGGGGCGGTCGCAGTGGCCCCTCAATCCACGGACAGCGAGACGAGTGATCTTGCGGGTTCTTACCCGGTTCTGGAGCCGGACCAGACACCGAGGTCCCCACCGGGCAACGAGACGAAACGCCATCCTCCTGGCCCTGTGATCTGCCAGGCTTCGAACGATGCGTCGGCCGAAGAGCTCAGATGCGCGCCGCTGTCAAACACCATCCGCAGTCCACCGGACTTGAACGCAACCGCGGACAGTATCGTCGCTCCGAATAGTGGGAGAGCCGCAGCCACATCCTGGGTCTCCGGCTTCAAAGGCAGGCCGGGATTGGTGCGGAGCGACCCTGCCGTGAGCTGAGCTGGTGCTTCCAAAACGACCTCCCACTCTTCCTCGAGGCCGAGAGTCAGCCGAAAGTCGATACTGATCTTCACAACCCTCAAGCCTCGAAGGTTCAGGACCCACCGGTCCTCGTGCTCGGCCGGATCCTTTGCAGCACTCATCACCACATCATGATCCAGCCCCCTCGCAGATCCCCAGGGATTTTCCTCCTGCTCGGGCCGAAGATGCTGGCTGCCCGGAACCGTTCCAACTGGACCGCCGCGACCGCCAGCCCCTGAAGGAGCCCGTACAACTGGCTCAACTCCAGCACCTTCGAGAAGCAGTACTGCCCCGGGACAGGCGCCAAGGCGTCGAAACCAACCGCCTGTCCCGGGACCACCCACCCCGTACGAGACGAGAGGGAGACCTCAGTATGGACTCCGTCCTGCACCACCGGGGCCGAATCGGCTCGCGCACCCTCCTTCTGACAACCGCCGCTGTACCGCTGACCGGCTGGGCGGTGCACGCCGTCGCGTTGCATAAGCGGCTCGCCGCCACGCGGAAGGACCCGCTGACCGGCCTGCTGCGCCGCGACGCCTACACCGCCCGCGCTCGTCGGCTTCTCGCCCGCCACGGCGACGACACCGCTGTGGTGATGGTCGACGCCGATCGGTTCAAGGCCATCAACGACAGCCTGGGGCACGCGGCGGGCGATACCGTCCTGGCGGCGCTCGCGGCTCGGCTCACCGCCTGGGCGGGCCCGCGCGCCGTTGTCGGCCGCCTCGGCGGCGACGAGTTCGCGGCCGTCCTTCCGCTGCCCGCCCCGCTCCTGGAGCAGTGCCTCGCCCAGTTGGTCCGGCTGCTGTACTCCCCGGTTGTCCTCGACGACGGCCGCACCGTCGACGTCGCCGCCTCGGTCGGCGCCGCGACCCCGGACACGGTCGGTGTCCAAGATTTGAGCCTGTTGCAGAGGGCGGCCGACGCGGCCCTGTACGACGGCAAGCACTCCGGCCGCGCGCACGTCGCCACCGCCGCGCACACCACAGTCCCGTCCATCAACGGCCGCCGCGCCGGGCGTTCCGGAACGGCTGCGTGGGGGTGGGTGGCATGACCACCGCTCCCCCGCCTCCGGCGGGCGACTGGATCCGCGGCATCAGCATCAAGCAGCCCTGGGCCACGGCGATCCTGACCGGCGTGAAGACGATCGAGAACCGTCTGCGGCACTGGTCCTGGAGGGGCTGGTTCCTCTTGCACGCGTGCCTGCAGACCGACCGGCCCGCCCTGTGCCAGCCCTTGCTCGCCCGTACGGTCCGCGGCCGGGAACTGGTGACCGGTGCCGTGATCGGCTTCGCCCGCCTCACCGGCTGCCACCAGGACTCCCCCGGCACCACTTCGTGCTCCCGCTGGGCTCAGGCCCGGGACGGTGGCTGGGGGCACGCGCTGACGGCGACCGCGTCTTCGTACAGCAGCGACAACGGACGCCCGTTCTCAGGACACCGGGCTGATTGGCGGTGTGGTGCGGACTTCGGCGTCCGGTGCCAGCCGGAGACCGGCCGCGACGAGGAAATCCGTGAGTGAGATCTGGCTGCCGCCGGTCCCGTCGTCCCATCTGGTCCAGAGCTTCGACTCATCACCGTCCCAGGTGTCGACGTCCTCGCTCGGATGCTGCTCGACCGTCCCTTCACCGTGCCGGTACCGCAGATACAGGTACTGCCCCGTCGTCGTCCAGGCATCCCACTGCGACGGACAGCCCCCGGAGGTCTGCACCACTCGCGCGAGGGCCACATCCTCGTGCAGGTGAGCCTCGACAGCGCCCAGATGCTGGTCGTGTGCGATGAGTAGATCGTCCACGAGACCGAGCAGGCGGACGTTGCCGCTGGGGAACTGGAGCATGAGGCCAGCCGCGAAGCCCACATGACCATCGTTGTAGTCGATCTGCCGAACCGACCGGATCGTCTGTCCGACCAACAGGGTCACCGGAACATCGGGCGAATCGTCGACCACGGAAACGCTTCCCTGCTCCCCCATCGAGTACGGTCCATGCGGTTGCTCGGCCCGCAGAGCCACTCCGGTTGAGGGCGTGTGGACCAGCACCGGGCCCAGGCCCTCCAGATGAAGCCACAGATGCACCAGCGACGGATCGTCGTGCGCGTAGTGATGCCAAGCCGTTGTCACCTTCAGCAGCCGCCTCCCGATCAGGTCGGCGGCAAACAGCTCCTCATCGTCGATCACCCGCCGATGCTCGCACGGCCTCGCCCATCCGACAGCCGGACCCGGCCGTGATGGCGCCATGCTTCCGCGCGTCTACGTCGACGGCCAATGTGTCCGGCAGGCAGACAACCGTCGGAGAGCAGGCCCACGAGCGGATCACCGTGTCGAGCTCAGGCTCGTACTGACCGCAACTCTGAGAAGCCATCCTGCACTTCCGGGCCCCAGCCACATCAACAGCACCGGCCTATCGGGCCATCGGACTTATAGGGCTGATTCCGCACCTCGGCCGCCCACGGGAGCACTGATGAGCCTCCGATCCTCCGCAAGAACCCACGGTCACGCTGGCCATTCTGTGGTAAACCCTGGCTCCCAGGCCGCCGCTTTCATGCATGAATCAGCCAATATGCTCGACATCTGTCAAGGCCGCGACATCAAGTCATCCCGTGGAGACGATCTTGCCTTCCCTCAAGTGCTGTAGAAGCGTTCAACGCGTTATTCGAACTGGAGTCCGCTTACTGCGCGAGGCGGACGGAAGGAAATGATGCACATTGTCTGTCTTACGAGGAAATCGTGCCCTGTCTATCGGAATAGGCACGATGCTGCTCGCCACCGGTGGAACAGTGATAGCCACCTCCCCCAACGCCGGAGCCACCCCGTCGACCCCCAAGGCACCGTCCGCCAATGCCTCACCACCGACTGAGGCGGACCTCCGGGAAGCCGATCTGGCGTGGGCAACCCGCCACAGCAAAGGCGGCATCCCCTGGGCCCTCGCCGAGGCGAAGAGGACCGGAAAGAAGACCGTCGTCCCGGACGAGACCACGCCTACGACGCTGACCCACGCTCTCCCCAACGGATCACTGACCACCGAGCTAACCGCAGGACCGGCACGGATACTGAGCGGTGGCAGGTGGGTGGCAGTAGATGCCACGCTCACCAAGGACGCCAACGGCCAGGTGAAGTCAAAAGCTCACCCCGGCGGCCTCAAGCTCGCTCCCGGCAGCGGAACTCCTGCCCCTTCCCTGAAGGCGGCCAGGACCGCCGCAGCCCGCGATCTGGTGACACTGGGCAGCGGGAAGGGCAAGGTCACACTCCAATGGAAGGGCGGCCTGCCCGCACCGCACCTCGACGGCACCCGCGCAACGTACCGCGACGCCGTACCCGGGGCCGACGTGATCGTGCAAGCGACCCGGACAGGCTTCGAGCAGTACGTCAACATCAACGAAAGACCCACCAGCCGCGACTACAGCTACACCCTCCCACTGCGGACCGACGGCCTGGCCGCGAAGCCCCAGAAGGACGGCTCGGTCACGTTCACCGACCCGGCCTCCGGCGAGCAGCGAGCCGTCATGCCAGCCCCGGTGATGTGGGACGCCACCGTCGACAAGATATCGGGCAAGCACACCAACCGCCGCCGTGTGGACATGAAGGTCATCGACAAGGGAGACGGCGCCTTCGACCTCGTCGTCACCCCGGACCCCGACTTCCTCGCGGACCCGGACACCACATACCCCGTCACCGTCGACCCCTCGACGTCCAACCTGTCGAACGTCTTCGACACCTACGCCCAGCAGGGCGAGAACGTCGACCTCTCCACGGACGTCGAACTCGACTTCGGCAACCCAGGCACAAGAAACCCCGACAACACACCCCGCACGGCCCGGTCGTTCATTACATGGAACACCGAACCGTTCAAGGACGCCCTGATCACCAACGCCGACCTGTCCCTGTGGAACTTCCACTCCGGCAACACCGACTGCCTCGGCTACGCCTGGAACATCTACGACACCACACCCTCCTCCACGGCCACACGGTGGACGAACCAGCCGACATGGGTGCGGCAGTACCACTCGTCCACCCAGACCAAGGGAGGCCCGTCCTGCCCGACGGCCCCCGACGGCTGGATCAGCGCAGACGTCACCACACTCGTACAGACCTGGGCATCCGCCATGGCCTCCCGCGGCCATATGGGCCTGCGAGCTGCCACCGACGACGTCAGGGCATGGAAGCGCGTCAACTCCGCCAACGCGACCGCCAACCAGCCCAAGCTGAACGTCACCTGGAACTACCGGCCCGGCGACGGAACCGCACAGCAGGCCGGCCCGCCGTACAGATCCTTCGCCGGACTGTGGGCCGTGAACACGATGACGCCGACGCTGCGGGACAAGTTCACCGACGCCGACGGCGACAAGGTAACCGGGACCTTCCAGATCTACGACGCCGCGACCAACACCCCCATCACCACCCCGGCGGGCGACGGCGTCGTCGTCTCCCCCGCCGTTGTTCCCGGCGCCTGGGCGACAGTCCAGGCGCCCGCCGGCCAGCTCGTGGACGGCCGCACATACAAATTCCGTACCAACGCCTTCGACGGCGTCCACTACAACCTGAACTGGTCCCCCTGGCGGGAGTTCGTCGTGGACACCACGGCGCCCGGAGAGCCACAGAAGATCAGCTCCACGACCTATCCCGAGAACTGGGGCGGCGGCGGCGCCGGAGTAGCCGGCACCTTTGATGTGACCACTGGCGCCTTGGACGCCTACGAGGTGAGCTACCGCCTAGACCCGTACGAGGACGATACCGACAGCCACGGCTGGACCTCTGTCCGGACCCGGGGCAGCCTCACGAGGGCCGTGGCCCCAGACGCCTCATACTCGGTGACCCCCGCAGCCAACGGGAACCACTTCACACAAACCCGTACCGTCGACCGCGCTGGCAACGTAGGACCGATCAAGGACTACGGATTCACCGCCGGCACCCGAGACTACAACCGCAAGCAAAAGGTCGACATTTCGCTCCCGCAGCCCGACCTCGCTGTGGCCGATCCCATCCAGGTCGATACCCCCCAGCCGCCGGGCTCCGGGGGGGCATCGAATTGGAAGGGCTGGAAGCCCCGCATCTTCAGCCAGGGCGGATCCACGGTGACCATTACCCCGCGGAAGGAACGCTCGCTAGAAGGCACACGCAAGGCGGCCAGGCAACTCAAGGCACGTGCCCCTTCCTACCCCGCTCCGATCATCAAGGGCGCATGGTGCCAGCCGTCGCTGAGCGGCGCGGCACAGAAGTCGCTGATCACTCGCAACGAAGCATGTGTCTTCATCGACGTCAAGTTCGTGGCGAACTGGAGTTTCCAGGGCATCCCCGTTGCTTCGTATCGGGCCGACTTCGAGTTCGCGTTCCAGGTCAAGACTGACCCGCTGACGGGCGACATCAAGACGTGGATCGAGATCAACCCGGTCTACAACGATTTTCCAGGGGATGAGAGAGCAGTTCTGCTCGGTGCCGGGGGACAGAATGCCTTCATCGACTCCATGTGTTTCAGCGACGGTTGTGAGGGCGGTTCGGGGCCGAAGCCCTTCGACTTCTACAACGACCTGAGCTGGAAGGGCGGCGGCGGATGGAACCCCGTCGACAGCCACATGGCGACCGGTACTTCCAACCATAAGTGGAACGGCTCCGTCAACAACTCCACCGGGGCTCGGGACATCGACCTCTCCAAGGCTCTGCCCATCTGGTTCGTGGGCAATTTCGCAACCGAGAGTGGCCCGCCGGACGGAAAGGGCGAGAAGGAGAAGGACACCGGTCCGTGGCGGTCCCCCAGCATTGATGTGCGCTGCGACAAGGTAGCGAGCAACGGCACCACCTCAGGCTGTGTACTGCCGCAGTACTTCCCCGAGTACAAGTTCAACACCGCGAAATACCCAGCGGCTGCAGCGCACGCATGGCTGATCCAGCACAAGTCGAAGGTCAAGGGAAGCGGCAAGTCACTCGCCGACCCGCTGAAGTACCTGCCGAAGAAGGAGCGCAACGAGCTCGCCCACGAACGCAAGGACAACCGCGACAAGGTGATGTGCCCGCGATACACAGGTCCACGGCAGGACGGCTGGGTGCCAGTGAAGCGCTTCAACGCGCATCCGCGGACGTACCTCCACCCGGAGCTCGACGGTGCCTCAGAGAGCATCTCGTGCGATGAGTTCCCGTTCTCCTCGACCTACCAGTCACCGGGCGTTCCCGCGCTGAAGCACGGTGAGAACCCGGCTGGCCGCAATGGCGGCGGAGAGTGCATCCAGACCGTGGCGGCCAAGGTCGACAACGGCAGCGAACACCTGCTGGACGACACCCGCTACGATCCCCCCACCTTCAACGAGAACTGCGGTAGATCCTCGATGTCCTTGAAGGTCAACTCAGGCTCAATGAACCTGACCAACTTCTACGAAGGATTCCTGAAGAAGTTCCGGGTCATCGACCGAGACGCATACACCCTAGAACCGGGCAGTGCCTGGTTCAGAACGTGCGACACGACCAAGCCCGAACTGGTCTGCACCATGACCAAGCCCTAACAGCCACACCCAATGGGCGGCCCCCACCCCTGCTCACGACGGGGTGGGGGCCGCACCGTTCAGTGAACCTGCCGCCAGAAGGCGCCAGCCTCATCCAAACCCGGATTCTCGGGGTCGTCCCACACCAAGCACCCCCACACCAGCCCAGGCACATCGGAACCCATCAGATCCGCAGGTCCAACCGTCAGCGTTCGGTGAACAGTCTCCAGATACACGGCAATCGACGAGAAGACGGCCTCGCCAGCAGGCTCATCCACAATCGACCAATCACCCACACCCTGAGGGCCCGCGTACAACCCGTGCTCGGGCCCAGCCTCATCCCGGGTCAACCACGGTACAACCGGAGCACCACCCCAGCCGTCCCTGCCTCCCCCCACAGGCAACCTCAGCCCCAAAGCCTGCGCCGGCGGGAGTACGACCCCGCCGGGCAAGAACGCCCCTGAAGCTACTTCCCCCTCCTCATCGGCTTCGATGATCTGGTGCGTCACTCCCCCACACAGGCCCCATAACGCCGCCAGCCCCGACGGCAGTCCAAACCCGAGATGCTGCCGCAGAGCCGTATCGGCGATTCTGATGTCCTCCTCCGGAGCCGGCGGCAAGAGGGACGCGAAGGACAGGGGCGCGTGTGTGGCGAGCCAGTCCGTCAACACCTGCCAGACTGCGGCAATTCGCTCAACTTCATCGTGGTCGCTCATGAGCCGATCCTAGGGATGACCCGGTGCCCATGGAGCAGGAGCAGCGAGCTGAGAGCGCTCAGCGGCCGGAATACTGCGTGGGCGGGGCTGCATACCGCTGGGGGCTGCTCGGAGGCGATCAATCCGCGGTCTTACTGAAGCTTGCCGCCAACCGTCGCCAGTGACGCTGATCGACGAGGGGCCGAGCACGCACTGGACACAGCCATTCCTGCCGACTCTCCTGACAGCCTGCAACGGAACTGTGGACGCCTCATACCTCGACCGTGATCCCGACGAATACGAACCTGGCCTGTTCCTCGCCCAGCATCATCTGCTGCCACTGTGTGAAAACCTTGTAGTTCGGCGTGGGGTGGAAGCAGACGAGTTCTGGGCCCCTGGAACCCCCTGCCGTCGCCGACGATACTCTCACTCCCTTGAACGGCCTGGCCATCGACAACGGGGGACAGCTCGCGTCCTTCAACCAAGACTCCGGAGAGCTGCCGACACCCCTCACCGCCCCGGGACACGCCCTTGGCGACTTCCTCAGCTCGCTCGCTGCAGCTCCCCCATCTCTGGAACCGGCCCCTTGACAGAAGAAGCCACACCTCACGCCCACCGAAGCGCCCTTGTCCGGGAGCCGCTACCCGGAGACGGAACAGCCTGGACAGGCATCGACTGCCCCTAACAATCGTGCCGAGCCCAGAGGGCCTGTACTCCCCCATCACTGCCGGGAGTGCAAGCCATCCTTTGTTGCTCGGGTACTCAATGGCAGACGCCCGGCTCGCCTATCTGGCTTCTCGGGTATTAACGCCGTTAACGGGTCCTCGAGGGGGCGGGCCCCTGCCTCCAGAGGTGTGACGTCTCAGTCGTGCGATTGCGACGTGCACGCCGATCCGCCATCAGGGTCAGATGCGCCGTCTTGTAGGAGATGCGAAGGCTGCCGAATCCCTTGCACATGGAAGCTCCGGCAAGTCCCGCACGCGGGATGTGTGAGGGAAGCGATGAGGTCCTCCGGGCTGGCTGATCATTCCTGCTCGGAGGCAGCGGCGAGGTGACGGCGACAGAAGTCGGCAGCTGTGAGGTGGGGCCTGTGCAGCGCATCGCTGTAAAGCCGCATCTCACGCGCTGCTCGGTCCAGATGCCGCCAGAAACTGAGGGGCAGGTCGAGATCGTCACCGATATCGACCAGGCAGTCGAAGGCAAGTCCGAGCTCGTTGTGCTCCAGGAACTCGAGCGTCGCTGAGAGATCGATATCCGGCAGGCGTGTGAGGTGGGCCCGGGCAGCGTCGAGGTGGTCACTGGTCTGATTCCAGCTGGCCTGCAGAGCCTTGCGATCATCGGGCATGGCGTCAGTGTGGCCGGTTCCCTGATCAAGGGCACGCGACTTTCGCTGGCCGTCCGCCCCAGCGCAGGCCCTTCTCGCCGCAAACACGAACAAGCTCTGCCACCACACCCCCAGCGATCGGACGGACCTCACCCCAAATCCAACCCGCCGCCATCACCAACCTGGCGAACCTTCCCGGTCAGAGCACTGGGCACCGGGTCGAGACCTCGCCTCCACATGCCGTACGCGTACCCGCTTTATGCACGCCCTGCCGCAGCCATCTCCAACCACAGCGCGACCCTGGAGCCGAGCTGTCCGGAAAGAGCTGACTCCCCCATCGAAGCGTCGATGGGGGAGTCAGCTCTTCTTGAGCTCGCAGCCAGCGCAAGGTAGGACTGCTCCGACCTGAGGCCAACTCCTAATCGGCAGTTGACTGGACCACGTCGCGACGCCGCTGGGCCATCTCGTTGAGTGTCTCAACCAAGATCAGGAACTGTGTGTCGTTCATACGGCTATTAAGGAACTCGGCCGCCTGGACGGCGTTGTCGTACGGGAACCTGACGCCGGTAACTACCGGCTTCTGAGCCCCACCATGAGGTCGCTCCCCTCGAGGTACAGGCACCGCGTCCGACGCCTCTGCCCGTCCGTCCGAGGAACCTCCTTGGCCCCCCGCACCGCCAGAATGAACGCCGCCATCAGCGCCTCCAGCTTCGGCGGGGCCAACGTTGTTGTCCGCGGACAACACAACAGCGTCGACCGTCGCAGACGAGCTCTCCAGGATGGCGCCCCCGGAGTCCCCCTCACCGATGGAGCCGATGTTGTCCGCGGACAACAAACCGGAGGGCTCGGGTGCCCCGACGCCGGCCTCCCCCGGCACCACCGGCGAGTGCTCAGAGCCAGAAAGAGATTCGTTGTCCGCGGACAACAAACCCGACGATCCCTGAGCCAAGGCCTCACGCCCCGCCGCCAGCAGACGCTGCTCCTCAACCTTCTGCTGCTCCAGCGCCTCCTTGGCACCCGCAAGGTGAGCGAGCAACGCTGCCGCGTCCAGACCCGGATCATCCTTGAGCCGACGGGCCAAAGCACGACCATCCCGCTCGGAAACCTCACCGGCGCTCAGCATCACCTGAATCTCAACCGGCAGAGTCAGCAGAGCCAGCTGGTTCGTGATCCAGGACCGATCCTTCCCGAGTCGCTTTGCAGCCCTGCTCCGCGCACCGCGCTCGCCGCCCTCTTCCGCGCAAACACAGACGAGCTGCTCCACACCTCGCGCCCGCTCGATGACGTCGAAGTCCTCGCGGTCGAGGTTCTCCGCAAGCAGGTGATCGACGAAGTCCTCTCGGCTCGCGGCCAAATCGTCACGGACGACGAAGTCGAGCTTGTCCAGCCCCACGTGGACGGCGCTGCGGAAGCGGCGTTCGCCGTTGACCAGGACGTAGAGGGCATCCGGCCCAATCGTGGTCTCGTGCTCTGGCCACAGCTGCAAGTAGGTCTCGCGAGTGACCGCCACGCACGCTGCCAGCTGAGCTTCCCGCAGCTCCTCACCGAAGCGGGCCATCTCGTCATCGGACCCGAAGTTGCGGCGAGGGTTGAGGGGGGTCGGCGCTACCTGCGTCAGAGAGAGACGCGCCAGTTCATACGCCGGGATCGAACCCTCGGTCAGCGCCTTCGCCCGCCCCCGGGCGCTCCGACTGCGGGCCCGGCCAAATGAAGAACTCTCGCCCACCTTGTCAGCGACGCTCATCCCTGGAACCTCCTGGCAATCGAACGCAGGACGTTCGCCTGCTCACAGTCCGGCTCATAGGCCAGCAACGGTTCTTTCCGCCGCACCGCCTCCCGCTGTTCCTTGAGCTCCGGGACGATGCCCAGCACGGGTTCATCCATACTCTGCCAAGACTCGAGGGACGACGTCGCGATGTATCCATTCCTGGCGTCATAGAGATTCACGACGAAGCCCAGGGTCTGGATCTCGACCTTCAGGTCCTCGCACAGGTCGTCCATCTGCTCGGCGAGCATGTCGTACGCGTCACCGGAGGTGTCCTCCGCCTGCACCGGAATGACGATCCCTGACTGTCCCGGCTCCTCACCTTCACGCGTGCGCCCGTAGTAGAGCGCCGTGTCCATGGTGTAGCCGAGGCTCGGCGGACAGTCGACGACGATGAACTCGAACTCCTGCTCAAGGCCAGCCAGCACACGCTCAAGCGCAGTTTCCTTGATTCGGACAGCCCGAGTGGTGGCGAGCTTCGCGTCGAGCAGGAACGCGTCCTTGCACGCCGGGAGCAACCACAGACAGTCCTCGAAGTCGCCACCCTTTATCGGGACGAGCAGTGCCTGCAGATCGCCCTCAGCGTCGGCCAGCATGTGCTTAGCCAGACTGGGGGACTCGATGTCGAGCATCTCGTACCCCAGCTGCCGGGTGAGATGACCCTGTGGGTCGAAGTCAATGAGCAGAGTCCGCTTGCCGGTCTCCGCCAAGGCCTGGGCGACGCCCGCCGATACCGACGTCTTTCCTACGCCACCCTTCTGGTTTCCGAACACCAGGCGCCGTGCGCCCGTCGTCCGCGGGGGAGTGGGCCGAGGCGAAGGATGAGCATCGAGCCAGCTTCGGATGGACTGAGCCATCCCCTGGTTGTATGAGATCTTGCGAGGCTTACAAGCGCCCTTCAGCTTCTCGTACAGCCCGGCGGGCAGGTAGGTCGAGAAGGAAGAGCCACCGCTCGTGTCGACAGCGGCATGGTCCTGCAGATCCAGCCAGGCCGTGACGCCCTCCGTCACGGCCTCCTGGATATCGATCCCCAACTCCGCTGCTCTCACTTTGAGTTCGCGACGAAGAGGCACCGGTAGCTTGGCAACTACCTTTTCACGATCTTCCGGGCTGTATGGAACAGTCATGGCGCTACCTTAGTACCGTCTGATGGTTTTGGAGCGCACCTTCACCTCGTGTCGACCAACCACGGACCGCAAGCCCCACCCTGAGACCACTCTCGACGTAAGCAGACGGGGACGCTCGCCCTCGTCCGTGCCCGTACCGAAAACCGGTAAGCCGCCAGGGGCCGTATCCGCCCGCTGCCCGCAAAGCGTGCACCCGGTCGACGCCGCAGCCGGACAGAGCAGCGCCGACCGACTGCCTCTGGACATCCCCGACTTGTACGATCCCCGGCATGACACCCCGTCGCCGCCCCCTCGGACCCGGCCCCGTACCGCAGCCCGACGCGGAGCGCCAGGAGCACGAAGACGACGCCCGTACGGCTCCCCGCATCCACGCCGCTGAAGCCGACCTCGACGACCGGCCGCTGTACCAGCCCGACATCGGAATCGACGACCTCCGAGCCAGGGGAGTCCTCGGACCGCACCAGTCCGCGGCCGCGCCGACCACTGCCCACCGCAGACTGTGCTCCGGCGACTGAATGCAGGGCCGGGCCCGCGTACGCCGTGGCGGCCAGGTCGGTCCCCTTCGGCGCTGCGGAACTGTTGCGGTTGGTGGTGTGCGCAGGGTCTGCCGCGCCCCGGCGTCGGGGTTTGGGAGCAAGACCAGGGGGAGTTGCTACCGATGTTGATGACGTTGTCCGGTGGGGCCGGGGCCGGGAAGACGACCCTGGCCGAAGCTCTGGCTGCTACCGCGGCCCGAGGCCGGGTGCAGGTGTTCCACTGCGACGACTACTACTTTCAGCGCCCCGGTCAGGGCGTCTGGAGTCCGGACGAGACCGGGGAACTCAGGCTGGATGTCGGTGACCCGAAGTCCATCGACCTCACACGCCTCACCCGCGATGCCGGTACCGCGCTCGCCGGCCCTGCTGCTGTGGTCGTCGTCGAAGGGCTCTTCGCCCGGCACATCACCCCCCAGGTCCCGGTACCGCGGTTCGACATCTTCGTCGATCTCCCCGCCGACCTGCGCCTCGCGCGGAAGATCCACCGCAAATGCGTCCGCGACGGCTTCCCACTGGACGTGCTCCTAAGGAACTATGTGAGCCGCCGTACCGCCCACGAGCAGCACATCGAGCCCCTCCGCAGCACATGTGACTTGGTCGTCGATGCCGCTGTCCCCTCGGCGGAACTCGCCCAGCGCATCTGGACCGCCATACGGACATCGTGAGGTCTGCCGCCGACTGGCGGGGAGGACCCCGCCGGTCCGGGAGGACGGACGGGGCCACAGACGCGCCGAGGGCCTACGGCGCCGTCGTCCAGGTGACGTTCGTCGTGGTGCACCCCGCGGCGATCTGCCGCAGCCGGGTCTGTTCGGTCCGGTCGATGGTGAGGCTCCAGCGGAGCTTGGTGGCCAGCCACTCCGAGGTGTAGCGGCAGATCGCGCCGTTGGACGGCGGCAGCCACTGGGCGGGGTCCTGGTCGGACTTGG